>JAIROC010000223.1 GCA_031257735.1 Bacteroidales bacterium
ACCCATAACTCCATAAAATAATGGTGAAAAATGTTTTTCGCACAACCTTCTCACTTCTTCGCTAAAAAAAAATAATATATTTTGTTGCGTATGTAAAAAAGTGTATCTTTGCAGGCAGATTTTTTAGAAAATACATACTATGGAAAGTATTGAAATATGGCAAATATGGCTCATTGTAGCAGTTGTTTTTTTCGTTGTAGAAATTTTTTCATCGACGTTTGTTTTCTTATGTTTTAGCTTGGGATGCGTTATTTCAAGTATATTCGCTTATCTTGGCGTAGTTGTTTGGGCTCAGTTTTTGGTGTTTAGTGTAATAACGTTTATTTCATTTTTTACGGTTCGTCCTCTTATGGTAAAGTATGCCTATCGTAAAAGTGATAAGGTAAAAACAAATGCAGACGCTTTGGTTGGAAGTAAGGGTCGCGTAACTGAAATCATTGATTTGAAAAAAAATACAGGTAGAGTATTCGTACACGGAGATGACTGGAAAGCAGAAAGCGAAAATGGAGAAATCATTCAACAAAATGAACAAATAAAAGTAACACAAGTAAACAGTACTATATTAATTGTAACAAAAATAAATAAGGAGGATCAAATATGATTGTATTAATTGCTATTGCAGTATTAGTTATTATTTTTATGATAGCAGGGATTCGTATTGTTCAACAATCGGAAACTGTTATCGTCGAACGATTGGGAAAATATAGCCGCACTCTTTCTGCGGGAATAAATATTATAATTCCCATTATAGACCGTCCACGTAATATTATATGGCGGTATACCAGAGAAGGATATGACGGAAGAAGTTATGTTATAAAACGCTTGGTGAATAAAATAGATTTACGGGAAACTGTATATGATTTTCCACGACAGAATGTAATTACAAAAGATAATGTTGTGACGGAAATCAACGCAATCTTGTATTTTCAGGTGATAGATCCTGTCAAAGCGGTATATGAAATATCCAATCTTCCAGATGCCATAGAAAAACTTACCCAAACAACATTGCGTAATGTTATTGGAGATATGAATTTGGATGAAACATTGACATCCCGCGATACAATAAACAGCAAATTGCGTACGGTACTTGATGACGCATCCCACAAATGGGGGGTAAAGGTAAATCGTGTGGAATTGCAGGATATAAATCCTCCGCATGATATCCGTGACGCTATGGAAAAACAAATGCGTGCGGAAAGAGATAAACGTGCAAAAATCTTAACCGCAGAAGCAGAAAAACAATCTCAAATCTTAAATTCAGAAGGCTTAAAAGAAGCTGCTATTAATAAGGCAGAAGGAGATAAACGTTCTAAAATTTTGCGCGCAGAAGGAGATGCAGAAGCCCGTATTTGTGTCGCTCAAGGCGAGGCTGAAGCCATTTCTCTTATTACTAACGCAATCCAAAATGGAGATCCTGTAAATTATCTGGTTGCTATACGCTATATCGATACTTTAAAAGAAATGGTAAGCGGAAAAGATAATAAGATGATTTATATGCCTTATGAAGCAACGGGAGTGTTAAGTTCTATTGGAGGTATCAAAGATATGTTGGATATGAATAAGTCATAACAACAATGAAGTAAGTAATTTTTGTACTTTTGCTGCGTAATTCTTTAATAAAAACAGTATGGTAAATTCTTTAAAAAGTATACAGAAGGGGATAGGTATATTTACCCTTATAGTGATGTTTTTATGCGTTGAAGTGATAGAAAACAGCGCTTATGCACAATCAAACAGGAGAGGTAGAAGAAATTCTTTTTCCAGTGTTGGGAAAAATTTCACCTATATTCGTCATGGCTTGACGTTTCATTTAGGAGGAGGAATTTCTGCCAGACTACAACAATCTGTTAGCGCTGTTCCTATGTTTGGAATAGGCTATGTCGCTAGTCAATATTATGGAATAGGAAATAGATTTATGCAGCAAAGTGTTACTTATCAAATGGGAATTGGATTAAGCGGCGGAGGCTATCAAACACATAATGTTGTAGGAACTTTTCATTGCAGTTATATAGGCAGTTTGGATTTAAATCCATTTGTATATGGGATAGCCCTTCATTATGCTTATGCTACTGCTGAAGTTGATTCAGGTACAGCATATTCCAATTTTTATATCCGTCCTGAAATAGGGATTGCTTTCCCTGCCTTGTATTCTGACCGAACAAAAAGCATTCAACGGGTAACAGCTATGATAACGTATGGATTTAATATAAGAACATTCTATAATTATAATCCAAAGATGGAAGAATATCGAGGGCAAAATCCTGATAATCTCAAATATCCATGGACAGCGATGAACCATCATGTTGTTATGGTAAGATTAAATATCAATCTTGGAAACATACAGGAGATGAGAAAATAAAAAGTGAATAGATTAAAGTGAAGTAGTAAATAATTAAAAAATTAGAAGGATGAAAAGTTTTTTTAAAATGTTTTTGGCAACTGTTCTTGGTATACTTGTAACACCCTTATTGATATTTTTTATTTTTGTGATTATCGGAATCATTGCATTATCAAAAGACAGTACGCCAATAATTTTTCCCCAATCCGTATTACAACTTACATTAAACGGAGTAATATCCGAGCGAACGATAGATAATCCGCTTGACGAACTAGTATTTCCTTTTTCTGGACTTCAACAGGTTTCTGTAACAGGATTAAATACAATATCCGCCGTATTGAAACAGGCTAAAGAAGATGATAATATCAAAGGTATTTATTTGGATATATCCAATATTTCTGCGCCTCTTGCAACCATAGACGAAATTCGTAATTATCTGTTCGACTTTAAACAGTCTGAAAAATTTATTTATTGTTATTCAGAATCCTTATCTCAGTCATCCTATTATTTGGCGTCTGTATCGGATAAAATATTCGTACATCCACAGGGAATAATAGACCTGAGAGGATTAGCATCAGAAGTAATATTTTTTAAGGGATTGCTTGATAAAATAGACGTCGATATGCAAATTATCCGTCATGGAACATATAAAAGCGCTGTTGAACCTTTTATGCTTGATAAAATGAGTGCGGCAAATAAGGAACAAATACAAACCTGTTTAGAGTCTGTTTGGAGTCATATTGTTAACAATATTAAGGAAAGCCGTTCCATAGATATAGAAACAATCAATAACAGTTGTGATAGTTTATTGTTTCTTAGTGATATTGAAGAAGCTGTAAACAGAGGTTTTATCGATGGATTAATGTATAAGGAACAGTTTAATGCATTTGTTCGTTCCGAATTGGAAATGGATGAAAAAGAAGACATTCATTGGGTATCATTGAAAGAGTATAAAAAAAGACTTCTCCCTAAAAAATTAGAGAAGGATAAAATAGCAGTGATTTATGCTGTTGGAGATATTATAGACACTAAAGAACATGCTCAATTTATTGGATATTCTACAGCAGAAGAAATTATCAAAGCGAAAAAGGATAAAAATGTCAAAGCAATTGTATTTCGGATTAATTCAGGAGGAGGAAGCGCATTAATTTCGGACGTTATCTGGAGAGAAGTTTATTTGGCTCAACAAGAAAAACCATTGGTTGTTTCTATGGGTGATTATGCTGCCTCTGGAGGCTATTATATTGCATGTGCAAGCAGTTATATAGTGGCTCATCCTTCAACTATTACAGGTTCTATTGGTGTGTTTGGCATAATTCCCAATACGGAAAAATTGTTGGCAAATAAATTAGGTATTACAGTAGACCGCGTTACAACAAACAGTCATTCGGATGCAATATCCCTAACACGAAGTTTGGACGCTTATGAAAGAGCCGTTCTACAAAATACAGTAGAAAAAACCTATTCAACATTTTTACAGCGAGTAGCAGATGGAAGAAATCTAACAACTTCTTTTGTCAATTCTATTGGAGAAGGACGGGTATGGTCAGGAGCTGATGCTTTACTTTTAAATTTGGTGGATACGCTTGGTGGAATAGATGTTGCTATTGCAAAAGCAGCAGAATTGGCTGATATTTCAAACTATACTATCCATGAACAACCTGTATTGAAAGATTTTTATCAGGAACTTGTAGACCTGTTCTTGGAAAACAAAATTAAAACAAAGATGCAAAAATCTAATTTGTATCAGAGCTATACTTATTTTAATTTTGCAAGTACCCTATTGGAATGGAAGGGAATACAGGCACGTATTCCTTATATTATAGATGTATACTGATAGAGAATGCTCAGCCGAAGGAAAAAGCAAAATCTTTTATATCTGGGAATTGGTATTGTTATAGGTGTTGTAATGACGGCTCTTTTTGTTTATTTTGGGGTTATCTCTACCTTTACCAAAGAAAGTATTGGAAAGATATCTGAAGTTTTTCCAAGCAATAAAGATACAATAAGTGAAATCAATGAAAATCTTGTATCGCATAAGGAAAAACAATCGCCGCAACAACCTAAAACAATCATATCAGACACTTCTGACAATACAACCGAAATTGATAGGGTGATAGAAACAGATACGGTTCTCATACCCGAAGAAATACCTGTAACTATAAAAACCGATATAAAAATAGCCGAAGCCGTTATTCCTGTCGTATCTATCGTAAAAGATACGGCAACAGATGTGAAATCAATTGTACAAAAAGGAGAATTATTGGTTGAACAATGGGAAAATCCTACCAATTTTGCAGGGTATCGTAAAACGCAAAATAAACTTGTTATCTACGGAATAGATATTGATGACGTTGAACTACAGTTGATAGATGATGAACTGTATTTGATTTATCACAAAAAGAAATTATTGTTGAAGGAAACGGATAGTTTTTTACATTATCCATCCGAATTTATCAAATAGTATATTAAAAAATACATGCAACTAAAAGGTTATAATTCACGGCGTACGCCTTGGGGTTTCTTGATATGCACCTCTCTTTTATTGGGTTTTGCAATTGGAAATTCTTTTCTTCCCTTATGGAAACCCGCTGGAATCTTGGCAGGAAAAGGTAATAAAGTAAGCGAAGTATCTAATATCATAGATAAATATTATTTTGAGGACGTAACAAAAGAACAGTTGGAAGAAGAAGCCATTCGAGGAATGCTCTTAAATTTGGATCCTCATTCTTCCTATATGACAAGAGAAGAAACCGAACAGGCTAATACCGTACTCATGGGGGGATTTGAAGGAATAGGAATACAGTTTAACATACATTTGGACACCTTGCAGGTAATAAGTGTAACTTCGGGGGGACCTTCTGAAAGAATGGGGATTCTTCCGGGGGATAGAATTGTTAGAGTCAATGGTGAAAATATTGCGGGAGTTAAAATCTCAAACAGCAATGTTATTCAACTCCTGCGAGGGAAGAAAGGAACAAAAGTAAATATAGACATTCTTAGAAGCAATCAAAAAGAATTAATCCCTTTTGAAATTGTCCGTGATAAAATACCCGTTCACAGCATCAATATATATTACAAAATAGCTCCCCAAATAGGATACATCAATATTGATAATTTTACCTTTACCACAGCAAATGAATTTCATTATGCCTTAACCGAATTGATACAGCAGGGAATAGATAAACTTATTTTGGATTTAAGAGGAAATCCGGGTGGATATTTGGATGCGGCGATTGCTGTTTGCGATGAACTGCTTCCCGATAACAGTTTGATTGTTTACACTTATGGGAAAGCTGTTGGAAAGCAAGACTATTATTCTACTTCGAGGGGATTGTTTACAAACGATAATCAGAAAATTGCCATACTGATAGATGAGTATTCGGCATCTGCCAGCGAAATTGTTGCTGGAGCTATACAAGACCTTGACAGAGGAATGGTTTTAGGTAGACGGTCATTTGGGAAGGGTTTGGTGCAACGTCAGTTTTATCTCAGAGACAGTTCGGAAGTCTTGATTACGGTGGCACGTTATTATACGCCTACAGGACGCTCTATACAACGTCCTTATAATGCAAATAACAATGACGAATATTTTACAGATATAATTACCCGTTACGAAAAAGGTGAAATGGAAGATAAAGACAGTATCTCTTTTGCAGATTCTTTACGGTATGTTACTCCCAAAGGAAAGGTTGTCTATGGAGGAGGCGGAATTATGCCCGATATATTTATTCCTGTGAAAGTTTCTGACAGCATTATTTATTTCAACAAGATCGCCAATCAGGGAATTTTATTTTCATACGCTATAGAATACGTAGATAAAAATAGAGAACGACTGACAAAAACATATAAATCGGTCAGTAATTTTATTTCTTCTTTTCAAGTGGATAATGCTATGTTGTCGGAAATAACGCTAAAAGGAGAAGAGGCAGGTATAACTCCAGCGCTTTCCGATTATTCCATCAAAGAATTAAAAAAATGGACAAAAGCATATATCGGACGTAACCTGTTTGGAGAACAGGGATTTTATCCTGTCATCAATGCAGATGATGAAATGATTAAATCCGCAATCAAAGAACTGAGTTATGAATTATGAGCCCCTGTTCGGACGAGGTTCTACCTCGTTCGAATTATCCTCGCAGGTTCTACCTGCGCAGTAATAAAGAATACAAAATAAATGCAAGCATAGCTTGCTCGGATAGAACGAACGAGGTAGAACCTCGTCCGAACGAGGGTTTTAAGGTAGGGGGTTGCGGGTCAAGCCCGCAATGACGGTGTTGTTTGGACGGGTCATCCCCGTTGTAGAGACGGTGCGTGCACCGTCTCCTCGTCAGCAAGAAAAAGAATAAATAATATTTTTGATTACGTCAGAGGAGACGGTGCGTGCACCGTCTCTACAACGGTAGTGGGTTGCATTGCCTACCAATGACGGCGTTATGTCGACTTTATAGACAGACCTCTTCACCCGTAAGAGCAGCAGAGCTAATTTTCAATTGATGAAGTTTTCAAAATGATGGTTTGTATTGTTTTTTTTACTATCTTTGTAAAAAATATTGTAAAAATATATATAATATGTCAGCACAGAGAATACTTTTTGTAAATCAAGAGATAACACCATATTTAGAAACTTCATACATGTCCATTATTGGCAGGTATCTACCTCAAAGTATACAGGAAAAAGGATTGGAAATACGAACATTCATGCCTCGTTATGGATTAATCAATGAACGCCGAAATCAATTACACGGCGTTATTCGTTTATCAGGACAAAATATCATGATTGATGATAATGATCATACATTGATACTAAAGGTTGCTTCTATCCAATCTGTTCGTATGCAAACTTATTTTATCGATAATGAAGAATATTTTAGTCAAAGGGCATTGTTACATGATAAAATGGGAAAGTTTCTTTCCGATAATGACGAACGCGCTATCTTTTATGCACGTGGCGTTATAGAAACTGTCAAAAATTTAGGATGGAGCCCCGATATTATTCATTGTCAAGGATGGTTATCCTGTCTGGCGCCTTTGTTTATCAAAAAACTGTATATCGATAATCCCTTATTTGCTAATTCAAAAATAGTATATTCCGTCTATAATGATACCTTTGACAAAGCATTCCGATCACTTGCATCCAAACTTAAATCATCAGGTATCCCCTCAAAAGACGCTGCCTTATATAAACAGGCAACTTTTGAATCTACTATTAAATTAGCCATCAATTATTCAGATGCCATAGTTATTTCCCATAAAGATGTAAGTGATAAAATTCGTTCCCATATTTCCCGTTCCAAAAAACCATTCTTTGAACATAAGGAAGAACAATATGGAGAAGATTATCTTGCATTGTACAATAGTATTATATAACATGCGTTATCACAAAAATAAAACAAAATAAATTGAAAAAAAAAATCCATATCATACTGTATTTTATTACAGGCTTGATTATATGTATTGGATGTAAGGAAGAAACAGGCTTGATAGGAATAGGTGATCAGCCTGATGGAGAGTTTTTAAACACCAACTATTTTGATACAACTACTCTTATTGCTTATTCTACAATACATGACAGTTTAATAACCTCCAATGTTTCCACAAACATGTTGGGTTATATTCATGACCCTGTTTTCGGGAAAACCCAAGCAGGCATTTATACACAATTTCGTCTATCATCTTTTTCTGCAAATTTCGGGAACAATGTAGTGGTAGACTCTTTGGTTTTAACATTGGCATACGCAGGGTATTATGGAGATACCCTTAATTCTTTTCGGCTCAATGTGTACGAACTTACAGATAATTTAACAAAGAATAAAGCCTATTATTCAAAATCTTTCATTAACTATGACAATAATTCTTTAACGGAAGTCTCTAATTTGTATATTACGCCTACACCTACCGTCAAACAGGATACATTGGCATCCTCTTATTATCTCCGTATTCGATTGAAGACAGATTTTGCAAAGAGTAAATTTATTTCAAAATCAGGGTCAAGTGTTTATTCTTCTGATGCAGCGTTTTTGGAACATTTTAAGGGATTGTATCTTGAAGCAGACAATCCGACGGGAAATGGATGTATGCTATCTGTAAACATGACGCATTCTCTTTCGGGATTGACAATCTATTACAGTAATGATCAAGCAAAAAATCTTAAATATACATTCAATCTGAATGATTCAACAGTTCATTTCGGGGTAACTAATCACTTTGATTATGTAGATGCAACCCCCAATCTTCGAGAACAGTTAAACGGAAATTATACAAGCGCAAAAGAAATTTTGTATGGACAGTCAGGGTCTGGCATTAAGGTTACGTTAAACTTTCCTTACCTGAGAGAAACATTTAAAGATAAAAAAGTGGCAATCTGTCGAGCCTTGTTGGTAGTTTCTCATCAGGATGACGCTTTGCCAAATTATCTTCCTCCAAGCGCTTTGATTATGACATATACCGATATAAATACAGGGACAGGATATTTATTACCCGATTATTATTTGGGATTGGGAAGCGATTATTTCGGTGGAACATACAATCAAACATCCAAAGAATACCGTTTCAATATCACAAAATATATTCAGGATATAGTGGATGGAACAAGCGAGAATTATCCATTAAATCTATTGGTAAATCCCAGCGTTACGCATTTATCCCGCTTGATGATATATGGTACACATCCTGTTTCTGTAAATGATTATGACAAGCGATTGCAATTGAGGATTAATTATACAATTATTGATAAATAAAAATTAAAAAATAACATGTGTGGGATAATAGGTTATGTAGGAAATAAAGAAGCGTATCCTGTTCTTTTGCAGGGATTGCATCGTTTGGAATATCGTGGATATGATAGCGCTGGCGTGGCTCTTATACAGGATGATATAATTAATATTCATAAGCGGCAGGGAAAAGTAAGTGAATTGGAAGAATATTGTATAGATAGAGATATTTCTGGACATACGGGAATAGCACATACTCGATGGGCTACACATGGAGAACCAAATGATGTAAATGCACATCCTCATTTTTCATCCGATAAAAAAATGGCATTAATACATAATGGTATTATAGAGAATTATCAATTGTTGAAAACAGAATTAATCAATCGTGGACATGAATTTGCAAGTGAAACAGATACTGAGGTATTAGTCCATTTGGTAGACGATATTAAAAGAAATGAAAATGTAGAATTAGCAGAAGCTGTACGTCTTGCACTAACACAAGTAGTAGGAACGTATGCAATTATTGTTATTTCGGTAGAAGATCCTCATACCTTAGTTGTTGCCCGTAAAGGCAGTCCTTTAATTATTGGATTTGGGCAGAATGAATTTTATGTTGCTTCTGACGGTTCTGCGATTGTGGAGTATACCGATAAAGTAGTTTATTTGAATGATGAAGAAATTGCAATTCTTACCGAAGGAGATGATATTCATGTTAAGACGATAAAAAATAAAGTAATCCCACATTATGTAGAGACATTAGAAATGAGTCTTAACCAGCTTGAGAAGAGTGGATACGAACATTTCATGTTAAAGGAAATATTTGAACAACCACGTTCTATTGCAGACAGTATGCGAGGTCGTTTAAATTCTGCCAAAGAAATTGTTTCATTAGGAGGGATTATAGAATATGAGAATCATCTTTTAAACGCCAGACGTATTATCATTGTTGCCTGTGGAACATCGTATCATGCAGGATTGGTTGCAGAATATATGCTTGAAGATTTGGTTCGTATTCCTGTAGAAGTTGAATATGCGTCTGAATTTAGATATAGAAATCCTATTATTTACAGTGATGATGTTGTAATTGCTATTTCTCAATCAGGAGAAACGGCAGATACTTTAGCGGCTGTAGAGCTTGCCAAACAAAAAGGAGCTACCGTTTTAGGAATATGTAATGTTGTAGGTTCTTCTATTGCACGAGCAACTCATGCTGGTTCTTATACACATGCAGGTCCTGAAATTGGTGTTGCTTCTACCAAAGCCTTTACGGCACAGGTTACTGTTTTAACTTTGATGGCTCTCTGTTTGGCAAAACGAAAGGGAAAGATTGCTAAACAAAAATACACACATATTATTCATGAATTGGAAAATATTCCTAAAAGGGTAGAGGAGATTTTCAAATTAGATACTCATATTAAAGAGATTGCGTCTTATATAAAGAATTTCAATAATGCGCTTTATCTGGGAAGGAATTATAATTATCCAGTAGCATTGGAAGGCGCTTTGAAACTGAAAGAAATATCTTATATTCATGCAGAAGGATATCCTGCCGCAGAAATGAAACATGGTCCTATTGCTTTGATTGATGAAGATATGCCTGTAGTTGTAATTGCTACAATCAAGGGAACTTACGATAAAGTGGTAAGCAATATTCAAGAAGTAAAATCCCGTAAAGGTAAGATAATTTCTATCGTAACAGAAGGAGATACAGTTGTGAAAGGTTTATCAGATTATATAATTGAGATTCCAGAAACGGAAGAGATGTTTGTTCCGCTTTTGGCGACAATTCCTTTACAGTTATTGGCATATCATGTAGCCATAATGCGTGGAAAGAATGTCGATCAACCCAGAAATTTAGCAAAATCGGTTACGGTAGAATAATCTTAAACATGAAAAAAGTAGATTTGTTTGCTTTTGTAGTTCTTGTTCTATTTCTCTCTTTATTTCTATTATTCAAAGTAGAAATATCAAACGTCTATATGTCTATCACGGCGACACATCCTTATTTGATGGCGTTTATAAAGTTTGCAATACTTGCAACTGTTGGAGAGATGTTAGCTTTACGTATCAAATCAGGAGTATATTATACCGAAGAATTTGGCATCTTCCCCAAAATGGTAGTTTGGGGATTGCTGGGGATATGGATTGCTTTTGCCATCAATGTATTTGCGACGGGAGTTCCTCGTGTTATAGAGCAAATGGGAATATCTGGATTTGCCATGTCTATGGAGGCGCCTTTTTCGTGCGAAAAATTAGTGGGCGCTTTTTGTATCAGTGTAATGATGAACACCTGTTTTGCACCTGTGTTTATGACTGTCCATAAGATTACAGACATGCACATTCATCAACATCATGGACGTTTGAAAAGTTTAATCATTCCTGTGAAAGTGAAGAATATTATTTCTGTATTGGATTGGAAGGTGCAATGGAATTTTGTCTTTAAAAAAACAATTCCACTTTTCTGGATACCTGCCCATACGATTACTTTTATTTTACCTGCTAATTTTAGGGTATCGTTTGCGGCATTATTAAGTGTGGCATTAGGCTTGATACTTACTTTTGCTTCGCTGAAATCAACCAAATGACGTTTTTTTAACCACAGAGACACAGAGAACACAGAGGAGAGTCTGAGTTAATAAAATGCTGTCCCTGCGGGATATATAGCTAATATTAGCGCGGATTAAAACAACTATTAAAATCGCGACAATCCATTCTGTACCAAGTCAGGTGTTCTCAATATGGATTTCGCAAGAAATTTTGATTTGTTTGTACGTAATCCAAAAAAATCCTGTACCTTTGCACAGGTATTAATCAAATAATGTGAATCGAGTTAATGAATTAGAAATATTGACCTTATGAAGAAACAGAGTATCGTTATTTTTGTTGTAGTATATTTAGTGTGTAGTAATATGTTGTTTGCGCAAGTAGATCGTCCTCGTAGAGTAGATATAGGATTATTTGCAGGACCAAGTGTTGATTGGTGCGTAACAAGTACACATAACTACAAAACAACAGGAGTTAAAGGAGGAGGAGTGTATGGACTGAATATAGATATTTCTATGGTACAGACATCATCCAATTATTATTTTTCCACAGGGATAAATGCAAGACATATTCGTTATGGTTTGAAATACAATGATAATTATACATTTCTTAATGAGCTTAATGTTACGGAAACCCTGAAGAGGATTGATATTAATTCTACATACAATACAGTATATGTAAGCATTCCAACGGCTATTAAATTAAAGACGAATGATTTTGGACGTTTTATTATATTTGGGCTTGTCGGCTTGGAACATGGTATTGCTGTTTCGTCCAAATCTAATGATGAAATAACGAGGAACGACGGGACAAAGAAAAAAATAGAGAAAGTTAATCATTATAAGGAAACAACTATATTTAAAGAGTCTTTATATGTTGTGTTGGGGACAGAATTTATTATTCAGGACAATACAAAGGCTACTTTTGGAATAGGTTACGATTTTGGATTTAATAATATGTTTAGGAAAAAGTATAAAAACACAGTAACTGAACAATCCGTTAATGCACGAGCACATCGGATAGAATTTCAATTTGGAATTATATTTTAGATTATATAAAGGGGCCATGTAGTTCAGTGAATAGAACGTCAGATTCCGGTTCTGAAAGTCGTGGGTTTGAGTCCCTCCATGGTCACAATGTCATAAGTGATGATTAAAGATACAAGTTTGGTATTGCCAAGTTTTATTTCAGAGATAGATCATTCCTGGTCGTTATTTTTGGATAGGGATGGAGTTATTAATGAGCGAATTATAGGAGGGTATGTGCAAAATGTTTCCTCGTTTCATTTTATAGATAATGTTCAGGAAGCAATAGTTGCTCTTAGAAAAATATTTGGATATATTTTTGTGGTTACTAATCAGCAGGGTATCGGAAAGAAGATTATGAGCGTTGATGATTTACATCTTATCCATAATTATATGGAAAAACAACTGTCTGTGAAATTTGACAAAATATATTACAGTCCCTTCCTTGCAGAAGAAAATAATATAACAAGAAAACCAAATCCGGGTATGGCGCTTCAAGCAAAAAAAGATTTTCCCAATATTGACTTTTCAAAATCAATAATGGTGGGAGATTCTTTAAGCGATATTCTATTCGGAAAAAATGTCCAAATGAAAACAGTCTATATTTCCACTGATAAAAAAAATATGGAAAAAGATATGGGAATTGACTTCATTTGTCCGTCCTTATATGATTTTGCAAAAATAATTTTGCAGGGAAAAGAAAAAATATTTTTTTGATTATGAGCTTGATATAAAACTTTAGAGATATTTAATCGTATTTATGATATTGTTATAAAAAAAAGATGTATTTTTGCAACAGTGAATTTTGTTTATAAAAAAAATGTCAATATGCAGGAACTAAAACTATTAAGCATCGATGTCGAGAATAAAATATTGCAATTGGCGGAAAAATATAGACAATTGAAAGATGAATATGTTGTTTTGAAACGAAAGAATAAGGAACTAAAGGAAATAATAAATAAGTTAGAACATAAAATAAAAATACAGTCCGAACAACTTGTAAGTTACAAGTTAGGTAATAAAATAAATGATGAAGAGAAATATACAGATGTCAAATTGAAGATCAATGAATTAGTGCGGGAAATCGATATCTGTATGAAATTGTTGAATGAATAAAAGAAAAATAATATGGCTGAAGAAAGAAAATCCATTACGTTATATGTGGCACAGCAGCCATTCAAGTTATCTATTTTAGCAAGTCAGGAAGAAATGTATCATAAAGCAGAAAAAAGAATACAGGAATATACACGTAACTTGGCAGAAAAAAATAATATAACAGATAGGTTTGTACAACTCGGATATGCAGTGATAAATTTTGCATTGAATGAGATATATCTGACAGAAAAACAAAAGTTTGTAGATACAGATTTGAAAAATAATTTACGAAAAATACAGGAAGTAATTAATTTGGTATTAAATGAACCAAATCAATAAATAAACGTTCTTTGATATAGATTTAATCCCGCACAAGACCAATATCGTTTGTTAAACTCAACAGTAACAAACTAGAGTAGCCGTCTCGTGATTGTAAAAGGAGGTCGGATCTGAAAAGATAGGCTTTGCCCGCCGAAACCTTAAGCAATTGCGGCGTCTATAAACCTACGTAAATAGGAGTTTAAGTAGACCCATTTTGGCTTGGCGGGATTTTTTTATTTTGAATAATAAATAAGGGATTAAATAATAATGAATAATATAGTAGCGATAGTAATAGCAATAATAGTAGGTATAGGATTAGGCATTTTAATTGCCTATACAATTATAAAAAAAGTAATTAGTAAAAAAAGTGAACGAATTCTTAAAGAAGCAAATGAAGAAGCTGAACTGATAAAAAAGGAACGGATTTTACAGGCAAAAGAAAAATTTCTGCAATTGAAAAGTGAACATGAAAAAATGATTGCAGAGAAAAATAAAACAATTGCCATCACCGAAAATCGATTAAAACAAAAAGAGATTTCTCATTCCCAAAAACAAGAAACTCTGCAACGAAAACAAAATGAGATTAATCATTTACAACAACTGCTAACAGTACAAATGGAAACTGTTAAGAAAAAACAAACAGAACTTGACCGGATTCATAAAGAAACACAAGAACAACTTGAAAATATGTCCGGAATATCAGTAGAGGAAGCAAAAAAGAAATTGATAGAATCTCTAAGGGAAAAAGCACAATCGGACGCCGTTTTATTGATTAAAGATATTGTAGATGAAGCAAAATTGTCAGCTAATCTGGAAGCGAAAAAAATAGTCATAAAAACTATTCAACGTACTGCTGTCGAATATACACATGAAAACTCAGTTTCTGTTTTCAATATTGATAATGAAGAGATCAAAGGAAGAATTATTGGTAGAGAAGGAAGAAATATTCGTACATTAGAAGCTATGACAGGAGTAGATATTATCATTGATGATTCTCCTGACGCTGTTTTGCTGTCAAGTTTTGATCCTGTACGTAGAGAAATAGCACGCTTATCTCTGATAAAACTTGTTACGGATGGTCGTATTCATCCTGCGAGAATAGAAGAAATTGTTGCCAAAACAAAACGTCAAATAGAACAGGAAATAAATGAAGTAGGCAAAAGAACAACCATTGATTTGGGAATACATGGGATGAATAATGAATTAGTTCGATTGGTTGGGAAAATGAAATATCGTTCATCATACGGACAAAATTTGTTACAGCATTCCAAAGAAGTTGCCTTGCTTTCGGCAACAATGGCGGCAGAATTAGGATTGAATGCTAAATTGGCAAAACGAGCTGGATTATTGCATGATATTGGGAAAGTTCCCGATAATGAACCGGATCTTCCTCATGCCGAATTAGGCGCTGTTTTGGCAGAAAAATATAAGGAAAAAGCAGAAATCGTAAATGCTATTGCAGCTCATCACGATGAAGCTGATATGCTTTATTTGATTGCTCCCATCGTTCAGGCTTGTGATGCTATTTCAGGGGCGCGTCCGGGTGCAAGACGAGAAGTTGTTGAAGCATATACTAAACGTTTGAAAGACTTGGAAGAATTGGCGCTATCTTATCCCGGTGTCGTCAAAACTTACGCTATTCAAGCAGGTAGAGAATTAAGGGTGATTGTTGGAGCTGAAAAATTGAATGATGAACAAGCCAATCAACTTTCACTTAATCTTTCGAAGAAAATACAAAATGAAATGACTTATCCCGGACAAATCAAAATTACAGTTATTCGGGAAACACGTGCAATTAATTATGCGAAATAATCCACTTGTGTTGTAAACGATAGATATTGCATGGGCGCATCTAAAAAATCGAAAAAGAAAAAGTCTGTCCTCAAAAGAATATTGACTTGGGCGGGCAAAGTTATTTTAGGCTTATTTATCTTTAGCATCCTTATAGTCATTATATACAGGTGGGTAAATCCGCCTCTTACACCCTTGATGCTTATTCGTAAAATAACAAACGATGCACCCATCAAACAACAATGGGTGGATATTGAAGATATATCGCCTCATTTAATTGCTTGTGCCATCGCCGCAGAAGATAATCATTTTTTAGGACATCATGGGTTTGATTTTGGCGCAATTCAAAAGGCTATCGACGAACGAAAAAAAGGTAAACGAAAACGCGGGGCAAGCGGCATTTCTCAACAGACAGCAAAAAATGTTTTCCTTTGGGCTAACCAATCGTGGGTGAGAAAGGGCGTAGAATGTTATTTTACTGTTCTCATAGAGTTATTTTGGAGTAAAGAACGTATTATGGAAGTCTATCTGAACGTGATTGAAATGGGGAACGGTATTTATGGCTGTGAAATGGCATCACAAATTTATTTTCACAAGAAAGCAAAAAAATTGACATTACATCAGGCGGCGCTTATTACGGCTTGTTATCCAAATCCTAGAAAATGGACGCCCTCCAAACCAACATCCTATATTAATAATCGAGCTTCTAAAATTGCTCGCCTGACAACTTTAATAGGAAAAATTAGTTTCGACGAGGAAAATATCCAAAAAGCAAGAAAACGATACAAAAATTATAAAGGCACAAAAACACGAAAGCACGAAAGAGTGAAAGGATGAAAACAAACCATCAACGCTGTCATTGGTAGACCTCACTCTCCACCAAGGTGTCGGGAAAAAAGAGCAATGACGTTTGCGAAAAAATCAGCAAAAAATATGGGTTATGAGACGAAGGAAACTATTTGATTATACGTTTGGTATATTTTACGTTATTGTAATATTGACATGTCATCCCTACGGGATTTTATTGACTGCTAATATTTTTTCTACCGACATATCATCCCTACGGGATTTTCAGTCAATGCCAAGTTTTATTCGCGACAATGTCAATCTAAGAAATTATGACCCGAAGCGCAGCGGAGAGCAGCGTAGCTAATTATTTTAGTTTGCGTCAGCCTAACTCATAACTCATAACCCATGATGATAGGGTTCATTTTTCAATAGGGTAGCTGCTCGATACAATTGTTCCAAGAAAATAAGACGAACCATTTGATATGAAAATGTCATGGAAGAGAGCGAAATCAAATAATCTTTTCGTTGATATAGCTCCTGTGAGAACCCATAAGTTCCGCCAATTATAAAGAGCAATTGTTTACTTCCCTGCATCATTTGGTGTTGAATAAATGCGGAAAAATCTATGGACGAATATTGCAATCCTGTCTCATCCAATAAAACAACCGTATCGGAAAGAGAAATTTTCTTTAATATCACTTCTCCCTCTCGTTTTTTCTGTTCGTCAAGGCTTAAATTTCTTGTTTGTTTTAGGGGAGGAAGTTCTTCATATTCAAAAGGAAAATAATGCTTTAATTTTTTGCAATAAATATCAATTCCTTCTTTGAGATATTTTTCTTCTGTTTTGCCGATGGATAATAGTTTTACCTTCACTTATTTTTTCAATTGCAGTTGTAATCCTTCTTCTACTGTTTCTGATTTATTCAGACCGTTAAGTTTGTATATTGACTTCAAACGACAACCGTATAATTGAGCTAGGTTTCGTAAAGTTTCATTTGCTTTAAGAACATGATATTTTGTTTCGGCGTATGGTTTTTTTCGTTGCAAATAGATCATTTCACCCGGATAAGGTTCGTATTTTTTGTTGGGAACATCATTATACCATTTCAATTCCCCTACTCCCAATTGAACGTCTACAGCAATCTTGTAAAAAGTATCCCCTTCCTTTGCAACAATGAAATAAGCCCCATTGTTGGAATAAACCGTACGTAATGTATAGGGATAATTTACAGGAACAAATTTTTTGTCATTTACTTTTATTGTTTCTGATTGGGTAGATTGTTTATCTTGTTCTAATTGGGTTTGGGATGTTTTTCGTTTCGGAAAGATTTTTCCTGTCACATTATTCTTTTCCATTGTGGAATCAGCTTTTCTCCTGTTATTATCTGCCAATGCAGGAGAAAAGTCTTCCCTGTCGTAAACGGTTAAATTATATTCTTCAATAATACGAATTAATCGTTGAGGATATTCGGGGTGAGTGGCATATCCTGCTTTTTTCAGTTCATGCGCCCATCCTTTGTAATCGGTTATTTTTAATGTAAATAACTTTGCATATCTATCGGCTTTCAAAAACAGACTGTGGTCTTCAAACGACTCCAAAGGAGATTTATATTTCCTGAAACATTCGTTTTTCGCATCGTCGTCTTTGTGATATGTTTTACCTGTCCACGATTTATGACATTTAATTCCAAAATGATTATTTGCATTTATTGCCAATTCACTTTTCCCTGCGGCAGATTCCAAAATCCCCTGTGCCAATGTAATACTTGCAGGAATTTTATGTTCATTCATCTTTTTGATTGCAACGCTATGATAAGTATCAATATAATGAAGGATATCCGCTTTATTATAGCTTTGCGAAAACAAAGAAAATGGACAACACACAAAAAATAATACAATGTATTTTTTCATGGCATATTTTATTTTACCAAATAGCTACTCGTTGTTTTGGCGGCAAATACATTTTATTTCCTTCTTTTATTCCAAAGGCGTCAATAAAGGTCTGTATATGCGGAAGTGTTCCATTTACTCTCCATTTTCCCAATGAGTGTGGGTCTTCTTTTGTCCGACGTTTTATTTCTTCATCTCGAATGTTACTTGCCCAAACCGTTGCGTATGCAATAAAGAAACGTTGTTGAGGAGTAAATCCGTCCATTTCTTTTTGTATTTCACCATTTTCAATGGCTTTTTGTAAGGCGATAAAGGAAACCTGTAATCCGCCATTATCAGCAATATTTTCACCCAATGTAAATTGACCATCTGCAAAAACGCCGGGAAAAACTTCTATCTTATTAAAATAGTCCACCAATACTTGAGCGCGTTTAGAAAAATTATCTGCATCTTCGGGTGTCCACCAATCATTCAAATTGCCATCTTTATCGTACTGCCTACCTTTATCATCAAATCCATGTGTCATTTCGTGACCAATTACCACGCCAATTGCTCCGTAATTAGCAGCATCATCTGCGTTCATGTCAAAAAAGGGTGGCTGAAGAATGGCTGCTGGAAAACAAATTTCATTTGTAGTTGGGTTATAATAGGCATTTACCGTTTGGGGTGTCATTAACCACAGTGTTTTGTCTACGGGCTTATTTATTTTTGAAAGTTGATAGGCAATTTCAAATTTATTTGACCGTAAAATATTGGCATAAAAATTATCCCTTTCGATAGTGAGTTTACTGTAATCTCTCCATTTATCAGGGTAGCCGATTTTTACATGAAAAGCATTCAGTTTTTCAATTGCTTTTTCTTTTGTGGTATCGGTCATCCATGTATTTGTTTTTATGCGTTCTGCCAAAGCATATTTTAAATTATCGACCAAATTCAGCATTCTTTCTTTTGCTTCTTTCGGGAAATACTTTTCTACATACATTTGTCCAACGGCTTCCCCCAATACATCATCTACTGTATTAATAACACGTTTCCATTTAGGTTGAAGCTCTTCTTTTCCAGAAAGAACTTTCCCATAAAATTCAAACTTTTCGTCTACAAATTTATCACTCAAATAATTTGCTGCATTGTTGATTACATTCCACGCCAAATATGCTTTTATATGGTCATAATCTGTATTATCCAACAGAAGCCCCACTTCTTTTATATAATCAGGTTGTCCAACATTGACAGAATCAAGATCAGATAAGCCTACAGAAGTAAAATAATTATTCAAATTAAAATTCTTCATTAGATTTTGCACATCTTGAAGGTGCATATAATTATATGTTTTATAGGGGTCTCTCAATGTATTTCTATCCATAGAGGCTTTTGCCAAACATGTTTCCAAATTCAAAACGGCTTCGGCGAGTTCCGCCTCTTTTCCTTTTTTATTCAACATATCTGCAAAGCCCGCATGAAGAAACATATTTTGGATTAACTGTTTATATTTCTCTCGTATTTCTTTGGTTTCTTTTTCCAGATAATAATCTTTATCGCCCATTCCCATACCAGCCTGCCACATCCATGCAATTGTCATATTGCTGTTTGAGGGATTGGCTTCGGCAAAAATGCCAAAAAAGGGATTTATTCCATAACTATGCAATTCCGTTATTTTCTCATTAATCGCTTCTTTAGTAGATAATTTTGCAATATCTGATAATATTGCTACAATAGGGTCTGCGCCCTGTTTTTGTAATTGAGCGCTATCCATTCCCAAGTTATACAAATCTCCTATTTTCTGTGCGATAGAGCCTTGCTTATGTTTATGGGAAGCTAAATCAACAATCAGCTCTTTCAATTTGAGTTGATTGTCATCTATTAATTTATCAAAACTTCCATAACGGGAATGTTCGGGAGTAAGCGGATACATTTTCATCCATCCTCCACATGCATATTGATAAAAATTATCTGCAGGATTTGCTGTTGTGTCTAAATATTCTTTGTTTATTCCTGATACTAACATGTTGTTTTTGTTTGATCCATTACTACAAGCATTCATTAATATTATTAATAATAAACTTGTTCTCAATAAAATACGTTTCATAAAAATTAATTTGCAATAATAAAATATTTCTTGTTTTAAACGAGGTGCAAAATTACTAATTAATTTCGTTACTAACTCCCTCTCATCAATTAAGTTATTAAAAAAAAAATGTTGATAAAGTCAATAAGTATTTACAGGCGTCAAAAATATTATTTATAAAATATAGCCGCTGAATATCAAACGTGTATGTCGGATTTAGATTTTTTTAAGACGAAAAAAAATTTTTATATGAAAATTTTATTTACTTTTGCAGCTCATTTATATAATAAACCATATCGCGTATAGAAATAATTTTACTTTTTATTAAAACAAATAGTCAGTAACACAGGAAAGGAGGCTTTTTTGAAGACAAAATTATTTCAACAGAATGATGAACAGTTAGTTAAAAAATACATTTCGGGATCGGAATTAGCATTGGAGGAGTTGGTAGCACGTTATCAACAGAAAGTTTTTTCTTATATTCTTACAATTGTTCGTAATAAGGAATTAGCGGAAGATTTGTTCCAAGAGACCTTTATAAAGGTAATAAATACCTTACGAACAGGAAATTATCGTGAAGAAGGAAAATTCGGACAATGGATTATGCGTATTGCGCGTAATTTAATTATTGATTATTTTCGCAGAAACCAGAAAATGTCTTTCGTCGAAAATAATTATGGTGTGGATATTTTTGATGGTTTTTCTGAACCATCCATGTCCATTGAACAAATTATTATTACTAAACAAATCTACGACTCTTTGTGCGATTTGGTAACTTTACTCCCAAAAGAACAACGAGAAGTACTTACAATGAGATTGTACCAAGATATGAGTTTTAAAGAAATAGCAGAACAAACAAATGTCAGTATCAATACCGCTTTGGGGAGAATGCGATATGCTATTTTAAACCTGCGTAAACTCGTCATCGAGAAAAAAGCGATATTAACCTACTAACAAAAATGAGAAAAGGTAAAAGCTGAGGTTTTCTGTTTTTTCATTTCTATAATCAAAAACAATATCAGTGATGTCCATTATTGAAGTCATTCAACAACGTCGATCTGTCCGCACTTATACGGGAGAATCTTTAAGTCAGGAACATGTAGAACGTATAGAAAAATATATTTCCCAATTACAGTCTCCTTTTGGAGTAAAGGCGCGCATACAGCTTATTCATACAAATGCGAATGACCCCCAACCGATAAAATTAGGCACTTATGGATGGGTCTCCGGGGCAAAAGATTATCTGGCGCTTATATATGAAGAGGGAACATTAGCCGAAACAGGAGCTGCCTGTATTTTTGAACAGTTGATACTTTATTGTACCGAGTTAGGATTAGGAACTTGTTGGTTGGGAGGGTCTTTCAACCGAAAAGACTTTAAACGCCAAATAAAACTACAATCTGATGAAAAATTAAGGATTGTTTCTCCTGTCGGTTATCCGGGAAACAAGAAAAGATTTATCGAATCTTTTGTTGTAAAGGCAGACAAAAATCATCATACGCGTAAACCGTTTGAAGCGAATTTCTTTTATAAGGATTTTTCTGTTCCACTAACGAAACAGGATGCTGCTATTTATTCTTTACCGTTGGAAATGGTTCGTTTAGCTCCATCGGCAAATAATACGCAACCCTGGCGTATTTTGTTTGATGATGGACTAACACATTTTTACCGAACATTTTCTTTCGGATTTTCTGCTATTGATATTGGCATTGCTCTGTGTCATTTTTGGGAAACTTGCAAAGAAATGAATATTGACGGACATTTTGAAATATTAGACAGACCCAATCAAAAAGATTTTCGCTATACCATTTCGTGGATAAACGAAAAACCTTTATATTAGGGCGCTCTCAAAAAAAACTTATTTAAAGTTATGAGTTAT
>JAIROC010000239.1 GCA_031257735.1 Bacteroidales bacterium
AGTAATGCTGTCAGATAAGATAAAGCAGAGTCTTCCTCTACTCCCCGTATTGGATGCAAAGGATTTGAAAACAATGATTTTATTGGAGTATTATCACAAACGGAATGGATCAACAAAGGTAAACTTCGTCCCAATGTAGAATTAGGCAAAAAAGTAAACATTACAACATATCAGTATCAACTCATAGTAGACTATCAGACAATGAATCATCAGTCGGATTCGGAAATAGTACTTGCGATGGCCGACCGTCTGACCTCAGTCGTCAAAATAGGGACATGGAGTTTTGACAAAGGATACTGGCATCCGGATAATAGAGCATTATTGGAAACAGTAGTACCGGATGTGATTATGCCCAAGAAAGGAAAATGCAATCAGGCAGAACTGGACAGAGAACATCAAAAGGTCTTTAAAAAATTCAGAAACAGGCACAGCGCAGTCGAATCCAATATTCATTCATTGGAAACAAGGGGGGTATCCTGTTGTCCGGACAGGAGTGAGAAGAACTTTAACAGATACGTAGCTTTGGCCATCTGTGCCTATAATCTCTGTTGCATCGGCAGGAAACTACAAGCTGACTATAAACGAAAAGAACTTCTGCTCAAAAAAACTGCCTGAGACGGTATTCAAGCATTTTTATGAAATGAAGAGGATACCTGTGTCTTAATGTCAATGTATTCAGATTTTTACCCCCGAATTTTGATGTTTTACCTCATCTTTTCATCTTTGCGATGATTTTTCTATCAAAAATAAACAAAATAGCGGGCGGGTGATCCGCATTTTTTATCGCCCACAACCCCTAAAATGAAAAAAAGGGGTTTTCGGACAGACACTAATTACCCGCGTCCACCATACGCCGAGCGCCCGTTCGATTTTGTCGGAAGAAAATAATAAATTTCTTTCCCATTCAAAAAAATCACTACCTTTGTATCCGAATAGAAAAATATTGATATTTTAAAACAAATAAAATGGAAAGCATCACATCAAAATTTTTTGAAGGAATCTACGAAGATAACATTTCTATGGATGAAAGTACGGATTCCTTTTACCTGTCCGGCATTGAAGATGCATCTAGTCTGTCAATCGGTGGCGTATTTGTTATGGACTTTCAAAAACGCTGTTTACCTGTTGTTTCTCATCGCGATATATTTCTTTGTGGTCATCCTTTTGAACAAGCCGCACAATCAGGTTATGATTTCTTTCGTGAAACAGTATACGCAGACGATCTGCCGCTGTTCATAAAAATACACCGGACTATATTAAAAAGTGAATACATCATCGACGAAGAACAGCAATCTCAAATTAAATATTTCTACTTCACTATCAGAGTAAAAGACCATCCTCAACTATATTCGAAATCAAATTATTTAATGCTCTGTCATAAGATAAAGCCGGTATTTATCAAAGGAAAAATCCGGTATGGACTTTGTTTCATTACTATTTCACGAATGTTGACGCCAGGAAACCTCAGAGTTTACTTTAATAACCGAAAAGCCGAAGAATATTCTTTTAACATTAACACTTGGATTAAATATGAGACAGAGCCTTTGAACGACAAGGAAATAGAAATACTTCGATTGGCTAAACGAGGTTTCAAAGAACACGAAATTGCAGATCAACTTTATATAACGTATGGCAGACTGCGAAATATAATTTCTAACATCTACCAAAAACTTGATGTCCATACTATAGAACAAGCTGTTATTCACGCTTCTAACCATTTAATGTTATTTAATTCTAAACAATGATTGCAAAGTCGATACAATTGTATCTTGTACGGACAAAACAGACCGCCTATCCTTGTATTATTAAATTTGTATTGTATAATTATTAAAGTTATTAGAAATGAAAAAGTTAGAATTAAGTTTAATTGGAGTTGTAATTGCAGTAGTAGCAGGAGTTGCAATAGTTAATGTGAATTTAAATTCACAGAAAAATCGTTTGTCTGATATTT
The DNA here is from genome assembly GCA_031257735.1 of Bacteroidales bacterium. GTDB lineage: Bacteria > Bacteroidota > Bacteroidia > Bacteroidales > WCHB1-69 > JAIROC01. The sequence continues at coordinate 1,952 of JAIROC010000239.1, forward strand.
CCTTGCAAAATGTGGAAGCGTTTGGGTGTGGAGAAGATGATGGTGAAGTTGATTGTTGTCCTGATAACGCCTTTTTTATCTGTGTATAAAATAATAAAAATGTATTATGTTTATGAAAAATAATTGCACTTTTAATTTCTATTGGCTTTTGAGCATCTTTTTATTATTTGGATGCGAGTCAACCGATTTTATCAAGATTACAGATGCTTATTTCTTCAATGATAAATCATTTCAGGATGTACAATATTTGACAAGCAATATAGTGAATGATACTTTTATTGGCAACCCAGTGCGGTTAACACAAATAGATTCTATTTTATATGTGGTTGATGCTTCTCTTGATATCCTTGTGCACAAATTTGATATAAAAAACAACCTGTACAAAGGATTAGGTATAAGAAAGGGCAATGGTCCAAACGAACTTTTATCCGTAGGACACATTACTCCTTCCATAGACAATAATTCTGTTTGGGCACACGATATCACATCTCGACAATGGATGCAATGCGACAGAGAACTAAACACTGTAATAGATAAGATTCGTTTATCCAATATCCGTGTTAATGAACCTCAATGGATTTCCGACAGCTTGTTTGTATGTCTCGATTTTAGTAGTTATAAGGAACGTTTTTATCTAATAAACAGAGATTTAACAAACATCACACCTGTCTTCAATCCGCAATTTTCATTTAACGATAATTATCCGCAATTTCTTCTAAATGATATTTTTTCATCTCACATAGATGTTAGACCTGATAAGAGGAAAGTGGTTTTAGCCGGTAGATATCTTGACTGTATAGAAATATACGATTCTGACGGTTCACTTACAAAATTACTTAAAGGACCTGAAAAGGATTTCCACTTTCACTATAACAGGTCCAGATCTTATGCCCGAGGCACAGTGATAAAATCTCCCGAATCACGAAGAGCTTATATTTGTTTGAGATGTACAAGTGATAGAATTTATGCGCTATATTCGGGAAAACAAAGAATGGATGAGTCTGATTATTCGACTTCAAATCTCATCTATACATTCGATTGGCAGGGCAAGCTCTTAAAAAAATATGTGCTGGATTGTCTAATTTCAGAATTCGATGTAGATACGTCTACACAAACAATATATGCAGTACAAGATATTGACAGTTATATCGTTAGTTTTAAATATTGAATTATTAAAGTATTGAGTATTGTTTCAAAAATGCACATTTATTTTTTTGTTGTTTACAGTGTTATGGAACTATAGTACTGCACAATATACGCATCCTTCAAATATTCGCATTAGCTTGTTGACTGTAGATCCCGGCAATCGGTTTTATTCTGTTTTTGGGCATAGCGCTATAAGAGTTAAGATTGATTCTTCAATTCATTCCATATTTGGGCATAATTTCACAAGAATTGATTCTTCAAATCACGATATGGTATACAACTTCGGTATGTTTTCCTACAATAAGCCGGATTTCTATTATGATTTCATAAACGGAAAGATGATTTTCCATATGACTAGGGAACCGTATGATGAATTTATATCTGAACACAAACGTGATAACCGTGGTGTGCGTGAGTATGTTGTTGCCACGGATTCAGCGCAAGCCATGTTTATATTTAATTATCTTGAAAATAACAGGAAAAATGAAAACCGTTATTTTCAGTATAATTTCTTTCACGATAACTGTGCTACCCGTATCCGTGACCTGATGCTGCAAACTTTCTACGGTATGACATTACCGGAGTCAAAGGAGACGCTTACTTATCGCGATATGTTCTATCTTTACCTGAAGAATTATCCGTGGGTAAGGTTCGGAATAGATATTGCGTTTGGGTTGCCTCTGGACCACAAAACCGACATTTACGAACAAATGTTTCTTCCTGACAATATGAATGATATTTTTGCAAAGGCTTTATTTCATAGACATCCCGTAGTGAAAGAAACAATAAATATTTTTGTTTCGAAGCCACATGGTGTTCAGCAATCAGCGACCATCACGCCGACAGTTGTTTGCTGCTTTATATTGGCGCTTGCAATATTTTTCTTTTATGTAAAAAAAAGGATCGAAAGTTTTTGATTTTGTACTTTTCTTTATTGTTGGGATAGTTGGTCTGCTGATACTCTTTTTGTGGTTTTTTACAGATCACAAAACCACAGTAAATAACCTGAATATTTTTTGGGCCATACCAACACACTTTGTGATGGCATTTTTCCTAATACCTAACCCGAACAAGCCGGAAGTTTAGCACGCAGATGACACTGATTATCATGATTTGCGCAGATTGAGGGTTTTGGGTATGAGATTTCTTACAATATAACTCTTGCCAAAAATTACACGAAATTTACTTGTAAGGTACTAAACGACATAGTAGTTTCACTCGCAAATATTTTCTGGTAACATCTATAATTGCCATAATGTTGATAGTTTTCTGGATAATCTTACCACAACGGCTAAATCCTGCTTTGATA
>JAIROC010000273.1 GCA_031257735.1 Bacteroidales bacterium
AAATATCCGCCCGTTATTCGTTTTTTCAATACTTGGAATACCTTGCCAAAAAACAGGGATGGAAATTTCTTCTTTTTTTCCACAAGATAACGTAAACAAAGTAGAAATCAGCAATAAAAAGAATGACTGTCGTTTTGTAATATTCATGATGCGATATATTCGATATAGTATTTTCCAAAATCTATCAGCGCGGGATTATTACATCCAATAAAATCAATTTCATTTTTAATCGCCGCCTCATAATCATTTATTGAATCGCCAATTAATACAGCATTATCGTATTTATATTGATGCAGTATTTTTTTTACCAATTCGATTTTTGGTGTTGGGGAACCATTAATGCTTCTAAAATAAATGGTTAAATTTAATGCGTCGCATATTGTTCTCAATTCTGTTTGGTCGGAACCGGAGGCAATATGCATCTCATATTTTTGATAATTATTTTTTATAAAATTCAAACTGTCCTGTATTAATAATTTTTCATCAATTAAAGATGATAGCATTATGTTTTTGAATCGAATAGCTAAATTATTAATTATCGTTTCATCAGCGTTTTCGTGTCTTATTGTTTCAAAAAAATATTTGAATTTAGCATATCTCGAAAGTCCTGCATTTTGTTTATGGTATGCCATTAATTGTTCTACTTCATTTTCAGGATAATCTTTTAGAACAGTTGCAAATCCATTATCACGTATGGGCATCGAATTAATTATAACCCCGTCGAAGTCCCAAATAATTATTTTGTAATTTTCTGTATCAAACGGATGCATAAATAGATTTTGTGATAAATTGGATATCAGTTTGTTGTTTCAATTTGTCAATATATGTCTTTATTGATTGATTTTTAATGGCTAATTCTTCAAAATCAACAGTATTTACCATCTCGTTATTAAAATAATTAGTTGATTTATTTTCCGAAAACCCGTCAAAACCTGCAAGGTATATTTTATTCACATTTAAGTGTACCAATAGTTTCAATAACATCATACCGGCATTATCTGAAATTGAGGGATTATCATTTAACAGACTGGAATAATTGACTATGAAATTACATTCTTGTTTATTTGTCTGAATATTTGAGGTTAATATTAAATTTGTAAATTCATTATTGTCACAAAACATCTCATATCTTTTTGCATTACTGATAAATATATAATCAGTTTTAATATTTGTGTACCCGAAGTTGACAGATATAATAACAGGTTGTGTCTTATAAATAAAGTCTCCGATTACATTCTGTTCCTCTATAATTGACCTGCCCGGCGCAATTACTAATATGCTTTTGTTTGTGAATTTTTCAGCTAATTGAGTTAATATTTCCGTGTCATTAACTGTTCGATTTTGATGGGCGATGTATATATTTTCTATTAGAGTTTTATTATATACTGCTCTTTCAGTATTGGGTATTTGTTTTAGTAAACAATCGATTATCTTGACAGAAATAGTTTGCTTGTTTAGCAAATGAGACGCATAATTAGGATGACAGTTATGTGTGGCAGACAGATAGTATGGTACAGAATATCCCCAAGGAGTTTTTGAAAAAACAGGGCTTAAATAATCATCAATTATTTCTAATAACGGAATAACATCATATCGCTGTTCAATGTTTTCATTAATATATTGAGTTAGGAGTTCGGTACATAAATTTCCGGCGCCTCTGCCCATGCCGAAAACGGAAGTATCTATTACAATATTCCTTTTAGTGTAAATTTGCATAAGAGTCTGAGCATTAGAGAAAGATAATTGCAAATTATTATGCGAATGAAATCCCAGAACAATATCTTTATTCAAATTATGGTCGAATAAATAAAACAAATGCATCAAATCGTTTTGATACATTGTCCCTAATGTATCGACTATTGCAAAAGCATACGGATTTATTTTGTTGATTTTTTTTATTAATCCAATCAATTCTTCGTCACTATAGGAACTCGTTCCTATTGGTTGCATAAAAATTTTATATCCTTTTTCCATTAATTGAGAACACAGTTTGATTCCCTTATTTACTTCATTTTTATGAAAGGTAATTCTGATGGCGTCAATTGAGGCGCCGTCATACAATGAAATTTTATCTCCTGCAATCTCTTTTTCCCCAAGAGCAATCATTCCTATGTAAAGGATATTTTTTTTCTTTATCCCTATTATATCCTTGATTATATCTGTTGAATTGAAAAAAGTCCTGTCTTCATCATATTTTACCATATCCGATAAAAAACCGCATTCTATCATTTCGATGTTGGATTCACCCAATTTTGAAATAATAGAGCTTATAATTTTTTTGCCAAACCGGAAATCATTGATATAACCTCCGTCGCGTAAAGTACAATCAAGTATTTTTATCATTTTTATTTATTTCGTTATATACAGCATTTGCTACAAAAAAGTCCTCATAAGTGTTAATGTCAATAGCTTCTATTTTAGATACTTCAATCATATATGGATTAAACCCAATTCTTCTTTTATGTTCTTTAAGTAATTTTTCTGTAAAAATATACAATCCTGTCGTTTCCGAGTAAATCAATGGTAAATCTTGAGTTCTCGGAATATTTGTTAAATCGTAGTTTATAGGACCTTTAGTATCCCATAAAAACTCCTGCAATTTTTGTACGGAAAAGGCCGAATCATATTGCTTTGATAACACTGCGTCAATACCTTGTATTATTGATTTTTTACTCAAAAATGGCGCTGTTGCATGAGCTAAAATATAAATATCAGCATCCACTTTATTTACGAAACTCTCAATCACTTCATTTATTTTTGTAGTAGAAGAATCCAATGTTTCTGAACGGGTCAAATATGTTACTCCTGGCGGCAAATATTTTCGAATTGAATCCTGACTGCAAAAAACAAATACTTCATTAATTATTCTAATTTTTCTCAATGTTTCTAAAATATATGTCATGAGAGGTTTACCATTATCAAAAGACTTTATATTTTTGTCCGATAAACGTTCATTATTTAGTTTTAACGGCACAAATGCTACTATTTTCATGCCGCTTGCTTCTTTTTATTCTTATAACTCTTTCCGAAATAAAAAAATAACAAACGGTCAATAGTTTGCCTAATACATAAATCACTGAATTTCAGTAATCTAACGGGGGGGGGGGTAAATGTATCCATATTAATATCTCCTTTTTTAATCTTTTCTTCTATAATAAAACATACTTTTTCTAAATCTTTTGGAGTATCAACAGAAATAGATTCTGAATCTATATATGTGAAATAAAGTTTTTTGTCGTTTTCTATAAAACGTAAATGATCTATATCTTCTATTTTTTCATTATTCCCCATTGGAGTTGAAACAAAAAAATCAAGAGCTTCTTTAGTAAAACATTCTATTCCAACATATTTATTGTATTGGAAAAATAATGTGCCTTTAGGAAACGGGACAGGAGTTCGCGACATATAAACACAATGGCCTAAAGGTGAAACAACTATCTTTATATTAGAAGGGTCAATAACTTCTGCCGGATTTGATAAAATTCTCATAGCTCCATTGAAATAAAATCCATGATGATATTCTTTAGTTGGTAATACACTTGATATTGCAATCGTATCAACAAGCGGCTCATCTCCATTTACACAAACATAATAGTTTGATTGAATTTTTGTAGAAACTTCATGTATTCGTGAAATATGGTCAAAATGATTGTTGGAAGTTAATATATATTTAATGTTTTCTTTTTCACATACTTTCTGTATTCTATCATCATCTATTGCAACAAACACATCTTCAATTTCTCTCACTTTTTTCACTTGTTGATACACCCACCAAATCATTGGCTTTCCGCAAATATCAACCAACGGTTTTCCAGGAAATCTGGAAGATTGGTATCTTGCTGGTATTACTCCTATAATTTTCATCTATAATTTAAATTAAAATTTATTTTTATGCCATAATTTGTATTAACTCCAGGTTAGGGAGTAAAATATTTTGCTATATTTTGTCCGAATGGGCGACCGTTTTGCCTTTTCAAGGTTAGCCGGTTACCGAAAAATAAGTCCATCAATCTATGTTACAGCAAAAAACTTCGTGAAACTTTGTGTAACTTCGTGAAACTTCTATATAACTCAACTATTTTTTAAACTTACAATCCAAATTAGGATTCAAGTTCAAGTTCAAGTTATTCCTGTTTTTTCATTTGCGCTGAAAAAGGGATACTTTGTGGTTAAAAAAGGGAATTTTGTCGTACACCCATTGTGGACTATTGACGCCTGGGTATAGAGGATTTTATTCCTTCGGTTCGATAGTATCTTCCAGCACTTGCACAAAATGCGTAGGAATAAAAGCAGTAGCGACAGAGAACAGATTAGGTATACTGACCACAAGACGTTTATCGCCTTTAATTTTCAGCAGTTCACCTTCGACGCCTTCGAAAGCGCCGCCGATGATACGCACCTTTGCTCCTTTTTTCAGTTTAACCTCGTCGTTTGACAGATAGATAACCTGTTCTTTTTCGTTTCCGGCGACAGCGATAAAATTCATCATCTGATCTTCGGGGACGACGATAATTTTCCTGTCTGCCAAATCTCTATAATACAAGTCCGACGAGATATTCAACTTCAATTTGACATCATTAAGGACAGGATTAAGGATTTCTTTCGACGACTTCACAAAAATTAAATTACTCAGAAGCGGATATAGCACACGCCTGCATCGCTCTGAATCTTTAAGTTTCCTTTCCTTATAATATAGAGGAAAAAAATACTCGATAGCGACCGCTTCAAGATATGGTTTAATTTTTTCTGCCTTACCGTTAGCTGCGAATAAGACATACCACAAAATATCCGAGTTACTGTGACCCACTAATTTCTCGGTTACGGAATAATACCAATCATCGTCGAACTGTTGTTACGACGACAATTCTTTGATTCGGGAAAGGATGTACCTTAGATTCCCCCAGGATTTATCCTCTTGGAGTGAACCTTATCCTTCCACTGATTTTCAACGAAAAGATAAAAACGTTTAAAAGTTTTCCCCTTACCAAGGGACGAAAACTCAAAACGGTATGCGAGAACATATATTGCAATGTCTCTGCATTAAATTCCATTAAATTTTATAACCTATAAAATCTAATTTAAGATATAACGAAACAAAAAACGGACAGCAAAAAACAAACTTTGCAGAATTACATTTTATCACCTGCATTGTTTTGTCT
>JAIROC010000290.1 GCA_031257735.1 Bacteroidales bacterium
AAGGATTGGATAAAAAATCTTTTTTTGGATTCAATGAATCTACAAAAGAAAGGAAAGAAAGGATAAAACAGGAAAAAGAAAAAGGAATTTATATCAAAAACAGAGATAATATTGATAAAGGTTCGGAAATCATTTTTTCGTCCGCTCAAATTGTAGATGAAGATGTAAAAGTGATTGAAGGATTGATAAATGAAAGAAGCGACTACCTTGCTCAATTCGACGAATTGCCCGTTCGCCAACATGTTCGTATCAACGAAAAAGGAACTGCCGAAAAACATGGAAAATTTGATGAGGAAGTAGTATATAAAGGCGTTCGTTTTTGTTTTGAAATTGAATTGCTGAATAAGGACAAGAACGATTCCAACTTTCGACGCGTATTGAGTGAACTTGCTAACGATACTATTCGCATCGGCGGCGGAACACGAAAGGGATTCGGCGAAATTGAAATCGTCGAATGTAAAACAAGGGAATTGGATTTTTCCAATCCCGACGAACTTAATACGTATATTGAAAAAACATCTTCGCTAAACGACGTGTTTTGGGAGGAAATTTCTGCCGATAATGACATTTCGAAACATGCAGACGAAGGATGGACAACTTACGAATTACACTTGACGCCTGACGATTTTTTCCTTTTTGCTTCCGGATTCGGAGATGAAAATGCTGATATGACTCCTGTTTGGGAAACATACTTCGAATGGATGTCGGGAAAACCGGAAATACGGCAAAAATCGGTATTGATTCCGGGCAGTTCCGTAAAAGGCGCTCTTTCTCACCGTGTCGCTTTTCATTACAACAAGATAAGGAAGTTGTTTGCCGGCAATCCCGAAGCAAAGGCAGGCGTTGAAAATCCTGCCGTACAAGCCTTATTCGGATATACAAGAAAAGTGAAAGACGAAAATGGGAAAGATAAAGAAGAACTGAAGCGTGGAAATGTTTTAATTTCAGACGTCATTCAGACGCGAAACGATGAACAGGAGAAAATTCTGAATCATGTTTCCATCGACCGGTTTACGGGAGGCGCTATGGATGGCGCTTTGTTTTCGGAAAGCGTAGTTTATGGTAAAAATAAGGAGTATGTACTTATTTTTAAGGTAAATAATGATGCTTTAAATGATATGGGTATAGAACAGTCGTTTGAACAATCATTGTTCGACATTGCTGAAGGAATGTTGCCTCTTGGCGGAGGCGTCAATCGTGGACACGGTTGTTTTTCGGGAAAAGTTTATAAAAATTCAAATGAAATAACAAGATGAACAGAAAAATTAATATAACAGAAATACCCAAAGACAAAAATTATGAAGGTTATCTTTGGATGAGCAACGAACAGTTGCCAAAAACAGATTCATTCGATAAATGGTTGAATATAACCGACGAAAGTAATCCGTTTATCGTCGAAGGACAATTGTATTCCAAAGAAGCGAACATTTCGTACAGTATCAAATACGTCGATAGCGAGCATTTCGTCGTAGAATATGATTTGAACAATATCCCTGCCGGTTGGATTTCGGAAGAATCGGATAATAAAAAATTTATACCTAACCGGTTGAATAATGTTTCCGGAATACTTTTCCGCCAATACTGGAAACCTGAAAAGGATGAATTATGTGAAAGTATGGAAACGTTGATTCCTGCCGCTTATGTTTTTACAGGATTTGAATATAATAAAGAAAAGGAGGAAAAATAATATGCCAACAATAAAAGCGCCTTTCAATTTTGTTCCGGTAAGCGATAAAGTATTTTTCCCGGACTGGGCAGACCAGATATCACACGACATTCCGTTTGAAGATGGAGAAAGTGGTGTTATTGAATTGAAAATAACGGCAGAATCGCCTGTTTTTGTTCGTAATGGACATACGAAGGCTGATGCGGACAATAAGAATGATGAGTTTAAATCATTCAGCAAAGTTGATAACAAATACTTTATTCCGGCAACTACAATAAAGGGAGCGATAAGGAATGTATTGGAAATTATGAGTTTGGGGAAAATGCGGCTTGATGAAAATGCTATGTTCGCACAGCGAGAATGGGATAATCCTGATTTATATCCGTTAAAGGCTCAACAAAACAACTTCTTTTGCGGCTATTTGCGTCGAAATGGAAGTGATTATGAAATTGTTGATTGTGGTAAACCATATCGAATAGGTCAAAAATGTATTGATGAACAAATTAATAACAATATTTTTGAGAATAATTTTTCTCAAAAGAATGGAATAGATATTAACACGGAAGTACGTATTGGCGATAAAATGTATGATCCTAAAACGGCAGCATATAAATACAAACTTTTGGAGAATTATCCTGAATTATTTGAATTGCATAATTTTGAAGAAGATGGAGCGTTTACAAACGAATATCAACAAAACAGATTAAATTTTTCGAATACAGGACAATACAGAGGAAAGTTAGTGCTTACCGGGCAACCCGATAAATGGAAATGGCCTCGTCCAACACAACTTGATTCGAGAGCCGGAAAGTATTATGAATTTGTATTTTTAGAGCCTGAGCATAATTCAAATCCAATTTTTCTTTCTGAGATTGAATTTAATCATTTCAAATTTATTTATTCGGAATCACCCGAATGGGATAGAGCAAAAAAACTTTTGGATAAAGTAGGTATTCCCGTCTTTTTCAGAAAAGATAATAACGGAAATGTTAGAGATTTGGGATTGGCTTTCTTGTACAAACTTCCTTACGAAAACTCTCCTTTTAACACTTTGAAATATTCAGAGCAAGTGAATAACACGGATAACCGTAAAAAGGAACTTGTAGCAGATATTTCCGACTGTATTTTTGGCTACACAAATTTGCAAGAAAAGGGTAAAATGGAAAAATCATCATTAAAAGGTAGAGTCCAAATTTCTCATGCTTTTTCAGAAGCACAAGTTGTTTCTGTTACGGAGAGAATAGTAACTTTAGGTTCTCCAAAAGCTTCATATTATCCTATTTATATTAAACAAAGCGGTGCGACAGTTGTTGAATATGCCACTTATAACGCAAATGGACAAATTTCAGGATGGAAACGATACATGATAAGAGATAGGATTTGGGGAGAAAAATCGGCAGCAGACTATAATAAGAATCTTGACTCTATTCTTCTGCCATTGGATTCAGGAATAGAATTTACGTTCAAAATTCGCTATCATAACCTTAAAAAGGTAGAGTTGGGTGCACTTCTTTCTGCTATAACCTTTCATAATACCCCTACTTGTCGCTATCAATTGGGGCAGGGCAAACCTTATGGTTTTGGAACAGTAAAAATTGAAATTACAAATTGGAATACCAATAAATTGAATGATTATCTGTATGAATTTGAAAAAGTTATGGAAAAACATAATCCTAAATGGACTCAAAGTGAACAGGTAAAAGAATTGATTACAATGGCTTCTAAATCTGTTTCAGATAATGATGATAGATTCAAATATTTAAAAATGGACAATAATCGTGACAGGAATGAATTTCTGAAAGTCAAAACAGATAAAGAAGCATTATTGACATATTCTGCTATTATTAATGATTGTGTAACACCATTATCGTTGTACGACGAGCGAATAGAAAAAGAATATAATGCATTGATAGATGATGCCCTGACTCTAAAAAAAGAAGAACAGTATGATGAAGCAAAAGCCAAATTGGAAGAAGCCGGAAAGCTCTATCCAAATGGAAATAAACATGATGAACTTCTGACCGAAATAAATAAGGCTTGTGCAGAGAAAAAACAGAAAGACAAAGAAAAACGGGACAAAGATGAACAGGACGAGAGAGATAAAGCCAAAATTGAAGCAGGATTGTCGTTTTTAGAAGAAAAAAATCTGAATGGAGTATACAAAGTTCAAGATTTCAAAGGCGCCAAGAATAGAATTGAACAGTGGATGAAAAAGGCAAAAATCGAATCTTTGCCACAAGAACAGTGGGAGATGCTATGGAAAACACTCTCCAGATTATATCATCAACCTGACAAAAAAGAACAAGAATCGTGGAAAAATTTTGATTCTCCTATTTGGCAAACAATTGCAAAATATACTGGAGAAGAAAATGCTAAAAAATGGTTTAGTGAACTGTCTAAATTATAAGTATGATTACAATAATCGGTATTTTTACAAGAAATTATAATTACGTTTAAAGTAATAAGGAAGTGCAAAAGGTAAGAGAATTGATTTATCGAGAGGCATATATCGACAGAATAAAGCCGTTTATAAGAAAGCCGGTCATCAAGGTATTGACAGGACACCGGCGCGTGGGGAAAAGTTACCTGCTTTATCAGTTGATGGAAATTATCCGCAAGGACGACAGGGATGCCAATCTGATTTACATCAACAAGGAAGACATTGCTTTCGACGAAATCCGCAATTACAGACAGTTGAATGATTATATCCTGTCGAAATCGGTAACCGACAGGGTGAACTGCATCTTTATTGATGAGATTCAGACGATAACCGATTTCAGACTGGCGATACGTTCGCTTGCTTTGGATGAAAACAACGACCTCTATATCACCGGAAGCAATTCGGAAATGCTGTCGAGCGATTTGGCAAACGACCTGGGTGGAAGGTATGTTGAATTTACTGTTTACAGCCTCTCGTATCCGGAGTTTATCCAGTTCCACAAATTACCGAACGACGATGATACGCTGGAAAAATATATTCATTACGGAGGACTGCCATATCTGATTCATCTTCCTGTAGATGATGCGGTTATAAAGGAATATCTGAGCAGCATCTATTCCACCATTGTACTGAAAGACATTGTGCAGCGTAAAAAAATCCGTAACATCGTATTTCTGGAACAATTGATTCGCTTTCTTGCCGGAAACACGGGAAACCTGTTTTCGTCGAAAAGCATCAGCGATTTTTTGAAGGCTCAACATACGGCTATTGCGCCTAATCAGGTCAACGAATATGTTGCTGCGCTCACGGACGCCTTTGTCGTACACCGCGCCGGACGATATGACATCGTCGGCAAACGGCTGTTTGAACGCGGGGAAAAATACTATTTCGAAAATATGGGTATCCGCAATATAATAGCAGGATACAAACCTCAAGACCGGGCGCGACGATTGGAGAACGTGGTGTACAACCATCTCCTGTTTTCCGGTTTTGATATTAAAGTAGGAGTAATTGACGCCGAAGAGGTTGATTTTGTTTGTACGCGGGGAGGAGAAATCCTGTATGTACAGGTCAGCATAGAATTGTCGAGACGGGAAACCATTGAGCGCGAGTTCGGAAACCTGCTAAAGATTAAAGACAACTACCCCAAAATTATAGTCTCCGGCGAGCGTTCTTTTGAGAACACCTATGAAGGCGTGGAACATATCTACATTCGTGATTTTCTTTCTTCATCTTTGTCAAACAGTATATTAAAATCAATAAAATAATACTATGTCAACACGCCTTGTTTCCCTCATCAGCGACCATTTGCTTCCCAACTATCTTTTCATTAAAGAGATGGAAGGGAAGTATGATGATTTGTTGTTTGTTACTACTGAAAAAATGCACCTTGACAATATTGGCGTAAGACTCGAAAAAGCCTTGGGTATGGAAAAAGA
>JAIROC010000293.1 GCA_031257735.1 Bacteroidales bacterium
AGGACAAATCTCAAAAGCCTTGGTTTTCAATTGAAAGGTTATACGAAAGATATATTTTGGGGAATTGTTTCAGGAGCGCTAATTATGTTGCTTGGCTTTTTTATCCTTTCATCCTTAAATGAAATAAATATTGCAAGTATTGACTTCGATATCTACAAATTATTAACAAGTATTGTGTTATTCGCATTTGTTGCATTTAAAGAGGAAATACTTATGAGAGGCTATATTCTGAATAATTTCATGCAATCGATGAATAAATATCTGGCTCTTGTGCTAAGTTCGCTGATATTCTCGCTTTTACACTTATTGAATCCGAATTTCGATATAATAAGTTTTGTCGGCCTCCTGTTAGCAGGATTACTGCTTGGAATTTCGTATATTTACACAAAAAGTTTGTGGTTTCCGATTGCTCTTCATTTCAGCTGGAACTTTTTTCAGGGAACGATTTTTGGGTTCAAGGTAAGTGGCAACTCAATATATTCGATTATTAATCAAGAGCCTGTAGGAAATAATATAATCAATGGAGGCGAATTTGGTTTCGAAGGTTCAATTCTTTCCCAAATATTTATTGTGATAACTATTTTGCTTATATGGCGACATTTTACAGGAAAATCGAAGGTCGGAAAAATAAATTAGGTAAATCAAAATAAATATATACCTTTGCACTTTATTAAAATTAAAGTAAAGTAAATTAAAATTAAAGTAATTATGTGTAATAAGTTAAACAACTCGACAGTAAGCGCTTACATAGCAAAGCTTACCATGAACTATCCTGAAAACAGTATGAATCCTCAACGTCAAAATCGAATGAGTGTGAATAGATTATTCCCATCCATTCTAATCATTTTATTATCTCTTTTCATAATGGGGTGTAATAATGATAATAATGAGGATGATACAAACAAAGAGACACCTACGACAGTAGCGGAAGACAAGGCAAATATTCAAGCCTCTTTTGACAGGACAAAAAATTTGCTTGAAAATTTTAAAGACGGTTCGTTTTACAAATTTGCCGATCAATTTATTGATTATAAGGAAGAATATGTAGAACAATTGTATTCCTATTACTATCAGGTAGGAGATGGTAACGGCGATTATTCGTATAATGAAAATACAGGAGAATACGAACACACGCCAGGTACAGGTAATTATAATTATGAACAGTATTCATACGGCTATTATGATGACGTTATTTCCGAATTTGCAGAAATGCTCGGAGAAAAATTGGAAGATGTTATTGATTTTGATGAAATTGCAGATAATAACCGGTTTAATTTTGCCAGGTTGGCAGGAAATTATGTTTGGGATAAAAATGACTCTATTTGGAATAAAACATCGAATAACACAGTTCTCGTTTCGTTTCCATCTTCCGCAGCAAAAGAAAACAACGATTGCGAAGCGGCAATTACTGCTTACGAAGACAACAGTTACAACATCGAAGGTAAGACCGTTTATTTGCCAACAAAAGCAAATATTTATTTTAAAAAAGATGGCGCAAAACTTTTTTCAGCAGATTTAACCGCTAAATTTTCGGACAATGGTATTCCAAAACAAATTACGGCGAATGTTTATGCTAAACCATTGACATTCGATTTATCGCTTGCGCAGGAAAGTTCCACAAAATTCAAAGCAGACCTTAATATTGTAAGTGAAACAAAATCGGAAAATAATTTGCGTATCAATTGCGAGGCTACCTTGTCCAATGGACTTACTCAGTATTCCGACTTTGATGATATGGAATTGACCGTATTAAAGTTTACTGTTACTCAGCACGAACTCTCAATCATCGGTACGGTTGATTTCAAAACGCTTGATGACTTGAATAAAACAGCCGAAAACATTAATGCATGTACAAATTTTGAAGTGCTTTACAAAACTCAAAAGACAGGAACATTGAAAGTTGTTGATTTAGATGATAATAAATATCTATATATCGTTTATAAAGATGGAACACAGGAAAATACTTCTATATATTATGACAGTTTCATAGAAGATATAAAAAAAATATTTGAAAAATATTTGGATTAATGAGGTCTGTAAAATTATACAGTACAGTAATTTTTGTCTTTTTTTCATTTAATCTCATTGCCCAAAATAACACGGGCGAGGTCGATTATTATAAAAATGAAATAGGGATAGACGTTTCCAATATTATTACAGTATTGACGAAGAAACCCGAATCCTATTTATTGAATTATAAACGGTATGTTAGTGAAAAAAAGGCTATTCGCGGTGGACTTGATATCGAATGGAGTACTTCGAATGATGGTTACAAAGGACTCAAAAGTAAAATAGGTTATGAATGGGACAAAACAATAGGACAATGGAAGTGGCGGTTCTTTTATGGGACAGATGCTTCGTTTCTATATAGAGCAAATAATTTTCAGACAAATAAGACAATCAGAGGCGGGATACACCCGTTTATTGGCTTTGCTTATTATTTAGTGAAACAGTTTTCCATTGCAACAGAACTTAATCTTAATTTTTTCTGTTCGAGGAGAATAAAGCCTAACAGTTTTGACCCTGCTGACAATAAAAATATATTTGAAATGAATGTCGGGTCGGTTGGAATGTTATTCATCTGTTATCATTTTTAAGCAAATGCCGACAAACAAATATGCGGGAATATAATTAAAAGAAACATGGGAATGTCCAAAAAGTCTGTTTTTCGTCATTGCAACATTTTACGAAAAACGCCGGATTGAGACTTTTTGGACGCCTCCCATTGTTGTTTGCAATATTTCTTATTTTATCATAAAATTTCTTTGTTTTCAGGCAATTTTGTTAATTAATATAAAATAATTGTATTTATTGAACAAAATATACTACATTTGCACTTGATTGGATAGATTGAAATTTGATAAGAGTAAGAGACATATTGGCTATAGCGTTTATTTTGTGTGCTTTTGGAGCAAACGCTCAGATATGGTGGGAAAAACGGACACCACATGTCTCAATATGGGAATATCCCCGCTCCAACACAATGAATTTACTCGACAGAGAATATTCGCGCAATATTCACTTTGGTTTTGTATTGGGACTGAATGCATTCGATTTTTCTCAAATACGAAATTCGGGGAATACAGTTTTTATTCCCGGACAGGGAAACGTCATTCTTTATGCCGATTTGATTCATATTAAACCGGGATTCAGCATAAATGGAATTGCCGATTACCGTTTAGTAACAAATCTTGACATCCGCTTTATACCGGGTATTTTCTTCGGACAAAGACAGTTGGACTTCTATCGCAGCGATACGAAAGGACTTGTCAAATCTATGCCGCTTACTTCTAACTATCTCGAATTTCCGGTTGTTCTGAAATACAGCGCCGACAGATACACCAATTTCCGACCATACGTATTGACAGGACTGAACACAAGAATCAATCTTAGCAATACAATAAACATGGATTCGGAACGTTATATCGCAATGAGGAAACTCGAACCTTTCGTCGAAATTGGATTTGGTTTCGATTTTTATTTCGATTATTTCCGTATGGGCTTGGAATTTAAACTCTCTACCGGATTGACCAATTGTTTAGACAAGACGGAAGCAGCAGGTTATGAATATTATAGACAATCATTGAAATCAATACATTCCAATACAATAGGATTTGCAATCAGTTTTGAATTATAAACAGTAATGAGATGTTTACAAAAGATAAAGATATATTAATAGTTATACCGGCAAGATATGATTCTTCGCGTTTGCCAGGCAAACCTTTGGTGAAAATCAAAGGAATAGAGATGATTAAACGAGTTGCATCTATCGCTTCGTATATGTGCGATCATAATGCCGACTGCGCATATATCGCCGCTACAGACGATGACAGGATAATAAACTTCTGCGTTGACAACAATATCAATGCAACCCTCACATCGAAAGATTGCCGGAACGGAACGGAACGATGCAGAGATGTAATAGAACGGCTGAATCTTAATCCGAAACTTGTCATTAACTTGCAGGGCGACAATCCTCTTTGTCCTCCATGGGTTATACAAGACATTATCGACGAGTGGAAAAAGGTTGACGCCGACGTATATACGCCCTGCGTACATCTCGGTTGGGATGAATACGACAGGCTGATTGCTGCGAAAAAGAAAACACCTTTTTCCGGAACTACTGTCATTGAAGACAAAAACGGATTTGCGCTTGCTTTCTCGAAAAACGTAATTCCCGCAATACGCAAACCCGACCAGGCTCGGGAAATACTGAAAATCAGCCCGATTATTCGTCATATCGGATTATATGCATACACTTCTAAAACTTTGAAAAAATATAACGATAACGAAGAATCGCTGTATGAAAAAAATTGTATAGAAGGTCTCGAACAAATGCGTTTTCTATACAACGGCTACAAAATCAAACTCGTAAA
>JAIROC010000299.1 GCA_031257735.1 Bacteroidales bacterium
GTCATTCATATTATCCTGTTTTCAGGGTGTGAAGGTACGGGTTCACAAGGGAAAGGTCTTATATCTTCTTCAGGACGTTCTGGTGAAGTGTTGGTTGTTTGTAGTGATGACCAATGGAAAGGTTCTTTGGGAGATAGTTTATATGCCGTTTTGATGCAATCGATTTTGGGATTGTCCCGAGACGAACCTATGTTTATACTTTCTCATATTTCAGAAAATAGATTTAAGGAGGCTTATAAGAAACAGAGAAATATTATTCTTTTTACTATAGACACAACTATTGAACAGACAAAGATCACTGTTAATCACGATCCATGGGCGCAACCACAATTACTGATACAGGTAAAGGCAAAAGATGAACAACAAACAATAGAAACATTTTCCGAATATCAGAAACCAATTATAAATTATTTGATGTCTTCGGAAATCAAGCGGTTTCAACGTGCACAACGAAGTAATCAGGATTTCTATTTGAGTTCAGAAGTAGAGAAATTGTTTGATATTTCTATTGTAATACCTGAAGGATTTATTTTTGCGGTAAAAGACAGTAATTTTACCTGGTTGCGTAAGGATACAAAGGATTGGACACAAAGTATATTGATTTCTGTGCAGAATTATACGGATACAAATCAATTGCAGAATGAGCATATCGTACGTTATCGAAATGCGTGTACTCAAAAATATGTTTTTGGGACCATGGATAGTTCTTATGTAATTGTTGATGAAGAATATATTCCTACATTTTCAGAGTATGTCGAATTTAAGGAAGGATATGCTATTCGTACAGTAGGGATATGGAAGATGGTCAGGGACTTTATGGGAGGTCCATTTGTAAACATGACCCTGTTGGATACCAAAAAAAATCGTATTATTACAGTAGATGGATTTTTGTATGCGCCTTCCGATGATAAACGTGATTTGCTTCGTCAATTGGAGGCTATTCTGCTTTCGGTAAAGTTTGTTCAATAGTTGTTCTTTTAATTATGATAAAATTGTTCTTGAGATCGAGTAGCTTACTGTCTTTATTGTTTATATTTTTGATGCTATGGAATGTAAATGTTTTGTATGCGCAAACGTATGATCCTCCTCAACGAATAGAAATTGAAGTTGAACCTGATAAATATCCATATCATCTGCGTTTATTGGAAGAAAATGGTTTGGTTTTGATTGCAAGAACCGATCCAAGAGATATTGGAAAGTGGACAATAACTCATTACGATACCAATTTCAACCAATTACTGAAAAAAGATATTCGATTGGAAGTCCATCTTGTATTGTCTGCCGTAAATTCAGACAAGGGACATTTTTATGTGATTTTGCAAACGCCTTCTTCTGTCAAGGTAAATGTTGTCAATACGTATATTATTGTCTATAATGTTTTATCGAGAAAAATAGATGTCTTTTCATTTTATCATGCCGATAAAGTCCCTATTAATAATATTGTATTGTTTGGCGATATATTTGTCTTTACAACAATAGATTCCAAATATGAAGAACATATTTATTCGTTTAATACCCAAACATTGGTTGCAAATAAATTATATGCGCATAAAACGGTTCCCTGTGAATTTCAACAAGCCTGTATAGATACAACAACAAACAGTCTTTGGTTGATTACCAAGTTTTTTGAGACAAAAAAACGAACAATATTTACGCTTACACAATTAAATGAAAAAGGCGACATTGTCCATGAAAAAGACATTGTTATGGATGAAAATTATTATTTAAATTCCTGCAGGATGACTCGTGTAGATACAAATCAGTTTTTGTTGATGGGTGAATATGCGCTAAATATCAAAGAAAATGTTTTCACTACCCGAAATAATAATGCAGGAATATTTACTATTGAAATGGTAAATAATGAAGTTCAGCATATATTTTATACGGAATACGGAATGTTGGAGGGACCCTTTGGTATGGTAAATAAGAAAAATGTTTCTGATTTATATAGCAGTACATATATAGCTGCGCAGAGTGACAGCATCATGATTGTTGTCAGTGATTTTTATACTCCTGAATATGTACACGATGTTTATCCCGACAGAACAATGAGCTATGGGATGTGGATGAATTCATCCTATTTATCTACAGAGGCTAAACTTGCAGGCTTCAAATATCATGTTGCCTATTTCTTTATTTATAATAAATCAGGAAAGATGTTATGGTATAATACATTTAATTATAATGGGCTAATGCTTAAAAATATAAAGGAATTAATGCACGCCTATATTGATACGGGAACTTATAATACATTATATTATTTTGCATTTGAAGGGAAACTGTATTCTTTAATTAATAACAAAAATGAAATTATACAACCAATCAACATAGAAAATATTGATCCTTCTACCCGCTTTCTTTCCGTTAATGCGAATATGCTGTATCAATGTGAACATTGGTATGGAGATTGTTTTATTTATTACGGGTATCAAAGATTATACAATCGTTATATGGGGAATAAGTCGAAAAAAAACAGTCGCTATGTGTTTTATGCGAATAAACTAATCTATAGATGACATTCATATCTGTATGAATAATCGCATTTTAAGGCTTGCAATTCCTAATATCATTACCAATATCACTGTTCCTTTGTTGGGAATGGTAGATATAGCTATTGTTGGTCATATTGGCGATAAAACACACATAGGCGCTATTGCCATCGGAACAATGATTTTTAATTTTATCTATTGGAACTTTGGATTTTTACGCATGGGAACCAGCGGTTTTACTGCGCAGGCTTATGGAGCGCGTGATTTTAATGAAGCAATGAGAATACTTGTTCGTGCGCTTGTAATTGCTTTGTGTGTTGCTTTTTTGTTGATAATTTTACAGTTCCCTAT
The DNA here is from genome assembly GCA_031257735.1 of Bacteroidales bacterium. Taxonomy (GTDB): domain Bacteria; phylum Bacteroidota; class Bacteroidia; order Bacteroidales; family WCHB1-69; genus JAIROC01. Next base: position 2,841 of record JAIROC010000299.1, read on the forward strand.
AGGGTGGTTTTCCTTGCATATCGTAGACGGAAGTCAAAACGTAGAGCAACTTGCGTACAATTATTTTCGTGTTCGGATATGGGCTGCGCCTGCTACTTTGGCTTTATACAGTATTAAAGGATGGTTTATTGGTATGCAAAATGCACGTATTCCTATGTATATTGCTATTGTAATGAATGTTTTGAATATTGGGTTCAGTTTGATTTTTGTATTTGTTTTTCATTGGGATATAGAAGGGGTTGCTTTGGGAACTGTGTTTGCACAATATGGCGGATTGCTGCTTGCCATTGTATTATGGATGATGTATTATCGTCGATTTATATCTTATTTTGATCTCAAGGAAAGTCTTCGATTAGCAGAGATGAAACAGTTTTTCAAAGTGAATTTGGATATTTTTATTCGTACGCTTTGTTTGGTTTCCGTATTTACGTTTATCCCTGTTGCAGGCGCAAAAATGGGAGATACAATCTTGGCAATAAATACATTGCTTATGCAATTTTTTACTATTCTGTCCTATTTCATGGATGGTTTTGCATACGCGGGAGAAGCGCTCACGGGAAGATATATTGGGGCAAAAGATAAAGCGGCTCTTCGGCTTTGTATTCGACTGATATTTCGGTGGGGATTGGGATTGAGTATATTATTTGTTTTATTGTATGCCTTTGTTGGAGAAAACTTGTTGTGGATACTTACCAATGATGTTTCTATTATTAAAGAAGCATCACTTTTTTATTGGTGGGTTCTCTTTATTCCTGTTGTTGGCTATGCCGCTTTTTTATGGGATGGTATTTTCGTTGGAGCAACTGCCTCAAAAACTATGCGTAATGCCATGTTGATTTCTACTTCTCTGTTTTTTATCGTATACTATTCCCTCGCAGAATGGATAGGAAATAATGCTCTTTGGCTTGCTCTCATTTTGTTTTTGGCAACGAGAGGATTGATACAATGGATGTATTCTCCAAAAGCTATTTATGGACAAATTAATTAGTGTCTGTTTATATAGTATAAAAAAGTAATCATCAATGCCGTCCAAACAACGCCGTCATTACGGGCTTGACCCGCACCCGTAAGAGCAGCGGAGCTAATCCACTGCCTTAAAACGCGTTGTCGGAGCAATGCAACCCACTGCTGTTGTAGAGACGGTGCACGCACCGTCTCCTCGTCAGCAAGAAAAAGAATAAATAATGTTTTTGATTACGTTAGAGGAGGAGACGGTGCACGCACCGTCTCTACAACAGCAGTGGGTTGCATTGCTCCGACAACGCGTTTTAGGGCAGTGGATTATATCCGTTTCTCTTACGGGTGCGGGTCAAGCCTACAATGACGGCGTTGATGATTACTTTTTATATTTTATAGACAGACGCTAATTATGAGTTATTTTAGTTTGCGTCAGCCTAACTCATAACTCATAACTCAAGAAGTTCTGCATGACAAATACCGTTTTCATCTGCTTTTTGTATTTTGACTGTTTTTATTTCATTGATAATAGCGTTATCGTATGGGACTTTTACACGAATATAATTTTCTGTAAAACCAGACAGATATTCATTTTCTATTTTATTTTCTATTAATACTTTTGATATTTGTTGATCATTTTCGTTGTAGAAGAGATACTTTTTCTGCTTGGACAGTTCAATCAGCAAAGAAGTTCTTTTATTTTTGCAGGTATTTGGAAGATGATCATCCATATTAGCTGCCACCGTATTGGGACGCTTGGAGTAGGGAAAAACATGCAACATACTTAACGGTAAAGAAGAAATAAATTGACAGGTTTCTTCAAAAAGTGCCTCAGTTTCTCCGGGAAATCCAACAATAACATCTGCTACAATACATGCGTATGGCATTTTTGCTTTAATTTCATATACCTTATCTGCAAACAATTCACGAGTATATCGCCTTTTCATTTTTGAAAGTATTTCATTAGAACCGGATTGCAAGGGTATATGAAAATGAGGCAATATTTTGTCTGAATTTAATACTAAATTGATAATATCCTCTGTCAATAGATTAGGTTCTATTGAAGAAATTCGGATGCGATATAAATGTTCAACCTTTTGCAGCTCGGTTAATAAATCAAGAAAATTTTCTCCTTTATCAGTCTTGAAATCACCTATATTTACTCCCGAAAGAACAATCTCCTTAACATTGTTTGCTACTATTTCCTTTGCATATCGTATAATATTGTTGATGGTGTCGCTGCGGCTTTTTCCACGAGCATAAGGTACTGTGCAATAGGTGCAAAAATAATCGCATCCGTCTTGAATTTTCAAAAAAGAACGTGTGCGTTCATGAATGGAATATGAAGAAAAAAATGCTTCTTCATCCGATGCACGAATTAGTTTATGCTTATAATTTTCGGCAAAGAGATTATCTATCTCGGTTAGTATTTCCATTTTATTGCTACTTCCCAACATCAAATCAACCTGATCCGCAACAGGAAAAGCATTGTCCAAAGAAGAAAAACATCCCAGTAAAATGATTTTCGATTGGGGATAGTGTTTTTTTATATGTCTAATGACTTGCTTGCATTTTTTTTCTGCAATTTCAGTAACCGCACAACTGTTAATAATGTAAAAGTCTACAGACGAAAAATTATCTTTCAACAGAATATATCCGTGTTCGGATAGTAATCGACTGATAGTAGAACTTTCGCTAAAATTGAGTTTGCATCCGAAGGTCTTAATAATAAATGTTTTATTTCTCATCTTTTTTACGAAACAATAATTGAAATGCTACTATATTCTCAAAAAAGGAAAGCACAAAAATCAACCAAACAAGCGTGAGGAAAATAGAAATAACTACTGTACCGAATACAAAATCCCAAAAGTTTAATACTGTAAAGTTATTTGGATCTTCTCTTTTGATTAATACCTTACAATCTGTATCCTCATCCAAAAAAATATCTTCTTCGCTTATTTTCTGATAAGTTATTCCTTTATATTCAAATATAAGCACAAAACTTTCACTGTACTTCATTTGATAAGATTTTGCAGGAATTACTTCAGATATGCAATAAACATGTATTCTGTTCAATAAAGCAAATAACCAAATAATAACAATTCCCAATACACTGATACATTTCTTTGAAAAAATCATGAAGAAGATTTTAGTTTTTCCAAATGTTTATTCAAATACTGATAATCAGGAGTAAGTTCACCATTGAGCAAAATTAATGCTTTCTTTATGGGATCGGGCAAAATAATGTCTTTGAAAGCAGTATTATAATCGCAATTCGCAATGGGTTCAATGAAGTTGAAAAGAGCATCCGAGAAAAATAAAGACGATTCGCGAGGCAGTTCGCTCGGTAAAATATCTACAGCCATAATTAAAATGCCATCACCCTTATGTCCAAAACTGTATTTGTCTTTAAAAGGATTGTAAACGAAAACAGGATTTTCTATTTCAGTAGCTGTATGAGTTGCCTCAATACCACCATTGGGATCACAGGAAATATCTCCAATGACTTTTAATTTGTTTTTACCTTCGACATATAAATGATTAAGATGTTTCTTTGTAACGAGACGATCGTAACGATTATCCCAATAAATACAATTCACCAAAACAGATAAATGTTCAATATAGTCAGAAAATGTACTTTCAAAAAGTTTCGGATTGGAGAAAAAATCCTGCAAGATAAACTTTTTCCCGTCTTTTCGTTTAGAAATATGTTCTTCTTTAAAAATCACTTTGTAAATGGTTTTGTTGGAAATATCCTTTTTATCGGAAAGCGTTAACAGTTCGTCAGGCATAATTTCTGTAGTTGGCAATAAATCCAAAATGTACTGCGCTCCATTGGATACGTTGCCATATCCTGTAATTCCAACGGTAAGAGGGGTTAATTCTTTGGGAAGTCCGTATTTCCGTATGTCTCTGCTTATTTTTTGCAATACTTTTTCTGCCTCTTTCAGAGAAGAATAGGTATATGTTTGTTGCAAGTCTTCAAAAGGATTGCTAATACCTAAATGTTGCAGACGAATTCCAAAACTCCATAAGGTATTGATCATGCCTGCCAATCCTGCATGTCGTCCGAAGAATATTAATCGACGATTATTTTCATCCACAATTCTCTCATAATCAATTAATGTTGAACGAAAATCTATCATTTTTTGCAATAGAGGCATGTTGTAAGATTGTCCTTTTATCACATGTGAAAAAAATATGTAAACCTTATTTTGCCTTAAATCTCGAACAGGAATTTCTTTTACGCCAAAGATTATTGGAGTGTCATCCAAGTTGTTTACAATATTACAACCTGCTTTCAGATATTCTTCATCCGTAAATATTCGTTTTTGCGAATGCAAGACATCTATTTGTATTCCATAATCTTTTATCAGTTTTTCTGCGAGAACGGGCGTAATAGGTACGCGACGTTCCATTTTGTATTTATTTTCATCTCTAATCCCTATTTTTTTTCCTATCATGCTTTTTCCCTATTTTGTTTTTTGATAAAATTCAACCAATCCATTAATAGGATTTTGAATTATTTTCCCTAATTTATATCCAAATTCTTCAATTACAAACTTCAATTCCTGTTGAAAAACAATAGCGACAGAACCGACAAACCCAATCGGAAAATATTTTGCCTCTTCATATATAGTTACCTGTTCCTGCAAAAAATCACGAAAGCAGCCTTTGATTATATCCTGTATATAAGGAATATGTAAATTTTCAGAAGCAAAATAAGAAAACATCCCGAAATAGGCTTCAGTTTTGGGAGCTGCATACATGTCAGCAATCATATCTTCTGGTTGTCTTTTATATTTAGCGTAAAAAAGTTGGGAAACATTATCAGGCATTTTGTTTTTCAGGTAGCGATATAAAATATTTTTCCCAATATGTGTTGCGCTTCCTTCATCGCCTAAAAGATACCCTAAAGAGAGCAAAGTTTTTTTGACGTTTTTCCCATCATAAAAACATGAATTTGACCCTGTTCCAAGTATACAAGCTACTCCTGTATCCTTTCCACAGAGCGATATTGCAGCGCCAAGCAAATCATGGTCGGCTATAATGTCAGCATTTGGGGTTATACGATGGATTTGTAATTTTATCTTTTCCTGTTTTGATTGGGTTGAGCATCCCGAACCATAGAAATATACATGTTCTACCGTCTCCAGAGTAGGATAGGGGAGATTTGTAGGTAATTCATTGAAAAGTATTTCATGTATTTGCTCTTCACTCAAATAATTGGCATTTAATCCTGATGTCTCGAAATATTTGTTTACACTAAAGTCTGCATTTAACAGACACCAATCGGTTCTTGTTGAACCACTATCCGCAATTAAAATCATATTTCTGTATGTTGTTCGCTATTTTTACAAAGGTACTATTTTTTTCCTTCCAAACTGTAAATTTATAGAAATATATTGTAAACACAAATACCTTACACGCAGTAAACACGATGTAATTTACTGCAAATCGCATGTAAACACAGGTACATCCATCTGTAAATAGATGTAAATCACTCTGCGTTTACTACACGTTTACAGCATAAAGAAGTGTTTATCCACTTTAATCGACTTGTTTTCCTGTTAATAATTTCATACATTACATATAGACAACTTATTATATATCATTCATGAAGTAATACTGCAGATATTTATTCTGTAAACTAATCTTTCCGTGTGTAATTGTTGTATGTTTATATAATTCATTTATTACCATATATATATGCGTGTAAATATATCATGTATCTTTAAATATTTAGCGTAAACTTGTGTAAATCGCATGTAAATTTACATTGTTTGTGTTTCCGTATTTATTATTTGTGTACCTTTGCAAAATATTGTAAACAATAATTTATTCGTGTATACTAAACAAAAAATAAAATGAAAGAACGCATAGAAAAAATATTGAAGGATAAAAAATTATCTCAAGCTGAATTTGCAGATCGTATTGGAGTAAACAGATCAAGCATTACACATTTAATGACAGGTAGAAATAAATCCAGCGAAACGGTTCTTGCCCGTACATTATTGGAATTTCCAGATATAAATCCGATATGGTTGTCAGAAGGTGAAGGAGATGTATATAAATCGGTTATAAATTCTCCCAATATAAGGGTTGATGATACTTCTATAGAAGAAGACAGTGCATTAGAGGATGAAAATTTTTCAACTCCTTATACTCCTTATCCTCTTGAAGAAAAGGCACAAATAACCAAAATACAGCAACCAATACCTCCGTCAGAATCGCATATTTCTGCCTCTGTATATGAACCTGCATCATATCCTCAACAGGATGGCGGAAAGGAAAAAATACAAGAAGAAGAAAAAAAGCACGAAACGAAAGCGCCTGATAAGAGCGAAAAACAAATTCGTAAAATAGTTTTCTTCTATGATGATAAGACATTTGAAGAATATTATCCCGAAAAAACATAGTGAGATATACAAATTGCCTCTATTGTTTCAATGAAACCTTATGCTTCCATCGTTTGTGACTCCATAGCCAAAATTGTGGCTGCATTGTTATATCTCGTTGTAAACAGACAACATAATTTTCGATAATTTCGCCATAAAGGGTCTTTTGAGGTGTATCCGTTATCTTGGATATTTCGATTTCATAGTATCCGCGCTTTTTCTGCTTAACAACATAGTATAAAACAGGATAATCATACTTTTTGGCAAAATACTCTGCACCGTATATCATGGCGGAAGGCTGATTGAGAAAGGTAGTTATATATGATTTTTCTACATTGCCCGGAGATTGGTCGCAAAGCATCATATAGGCACATAATTTTTTTTCCTTATCGTAGTCTTTTACTACATCTCTAACTGTATCAGCAAAAACGACTTCCGTTCCATATCTCGTCCTTGCCCTATTGATTATTTTTTCAAATACTTTATTCGTATTGGGTTTTCCTACGCCTATTCCATGAAAGTTGAACTGTAAAGAAAGTGATAATACCATCCATTCCCAATTGTTATAATGACTTGACATTAAAATAATACTCTTGCCTTTTGCAAAATATTCATTCGCTAAATCAGGATTTGTGCAATGATAACGCTTCATAAGTGATTTTCGAGAAAGCGTTAATAATTTTATTCCCTCTACAAAAAGATTTGTTAGATGCGTATAATATTTCTGTTCTATTATTTTTAACTCCTGTTTTGTTTTGTCGGGAAAAGAATTTTGTAAATTATTGTAAACAACTCCAGTCCTGTATCGGAAAATATTGTAAACAAAAAAACGAACACCCTTTCCTATCACATAAAGCATTGATAAAGGTAATAAAGATATAGGATATAAGAAACAATAGATTACAATTCGTGTTAGCATGATAGATTATAATTGCGGACCTGCGTTTACAAGCGATTTACCCAAGTTATGTTCTGTAAACTTCTGGAAATTCAAAATGAATTTTTCTGCCAAATGTTTTGCTTTTTCATTCCATTGCTGAACGTCGCTGTAAGTATTTTGCGGGTCTAATATGTTCGGGTTTACATTAAGTAAGGTAACCGGAACTTCCAAATTGAAGAATGGTATCTTTTTCGTTGGTACTTTATTAATAGAATCATCCAAAATGGCATCAATAATCGCTCGTGTATCCTTAATAGAAATACGTTTTCCTGTACCATTCCAGCCCGTATTGACCAAATATGCTGTTGCATTTCCTGCTTGACGCATCTTTTTTATTAATTCTTCTGCATATTTAGCGGGGTGCAAAGATAAAAATGCTGCTCCAAAACAAGAAGAAAATACAGGTAAAGGTTCTTTTATTCCACGTTCTGTACCTGCTAATTTGGCTGTAAATCCACTTAAAAAATAATATTGTGCCTGTTCTTCCGTCAAAATGGAGACAGGCGGTAAAACGCCAAACGCATCCGCAGAAAGAAAAATTATCTTTTTCGCATGAGGCGCTCTTGAGAGAGGTTTCACTATGTTATCTATATGATAGATAGGGTAGGAGACACGTGTATTTTCTGTTACGGACTTATCGGAAAAGTCAATTTTTCCACTTTCATCAACAGTTACATTTTCCAACAATGCATCTTTTTTTATTGCATGATATATGTCAGGTTCAGCGTTTTTGTCTAAATTGATGACTTTGGCGTAACACCCCCCTTCAAAATTGAATATCCCTTCATCATCCCAACCATGTTCATCGTCACCAATAAGTTGCCGTTTAGGGTCGGTGGATAATGTTGTTTTTCCTGTGCCAGAAAGTCCAAAGAAAATAGCAGTCTCTCCTTTTGAGTTGGTATTGGCAGAACAATGCATGGATGCAATTCCCTGTAACGGCAATAAATAATTCATATAGGAAAACATGCCCTTCTTCATTTCGCCGCCATACCAAGTGTTGATTATCACCTGCATCTTTTCCGTTAAATTAAATACGATAGCTGTTTCCGAATTCATGCCGAGTTCCTTATAATTTTCTACTTTTGCTTTGGAGGCATTCAAAACAACAAAATCAGGTTCTCCAAAATCAAGCAAATCTTCTTCGGTAGGACGAATAAACATATTTTTTACAAAATGCGCCTGCCATGCTACTTCCATAATGAAACGTATCTTTTGCCGACTGTTTTTATTTGCTCCACAAAAAGCATCCACAACATATAAATCCTTATCTGAAAGAGCTTTTGTGGCGATATTTTTGACAATCTCCCATGATTGTTGGGAAAGCGGTTTATTATCGTTAGGATAGCTTTCCGAATTCCACCACACTGTATTTCGTGTGGTTTCGTCAAAAACAAAAAATTTATCATTGGGGGAACGACCGGTATAAATCCCTGTCATTACATTGATTGCACCTAATTCGGTCAGCTGTCCTTTCTCATAACCGACTAACTTATCATTCAATTCTTCCTTATATAATACGTCATAAGAAGGATTATAAGTGATTTTTCTCACTTCTGTTATGCCGTATTTGCTTAATTCTAACCTATCCATACGTTGTTATTTACTAATATTTTGATTGTACAAAAGTAATAAAATTATGGATACATTACTGAAATATAAATTATAAATATTTGTTTCCTGCATTTTGCAATATCTTGCTTGTAATGAGTGGAATAAATAGTAAAGTAATTAAAATTCCCGTCCCTATAAGAAGAATATCTATTGAAATAACGTCTGCGACAGGTCCAAAAACAATCATACCTAAAGGCATCATCGTGCTTGTAACCATCGTAAAAACAGATAAAACTCTTCCCATGAAAGTGGTTTCGACAGTGGTCTGCAATAAAACCATAGATGGCGTATTCCACAACGGAAGCGTAATACCCAATAATGTCATAATGAAAAGATAAAACCAAAAAATAGACGTAATTCCCAATCCAATCGTGAGCAAACCCGCTAAAGCTGTGGAAAGCGCCATTGTATATATGTGATTTTTGAAACCACCCCAAAATCCTATCAAAACGCCACCCAACATCATCCCTGCGGAAAAGGTAATTTCTATCGCGGAAAGACGCCATACTTCAGCGCCAAAATCTTTGATTACCTGTAAAGGCGTCAGAAAAGCAGCAGGGGCAAAAAGAAAAGAAGATATCGCAGAAAGAATAATCATTCGTAAAACGTAACCATGTTTCTTTATGTAATTTAATCCTTCTTTGAGGTCGTGGAAATAGTCTATTCTTTTTTGTCCCGATGAATTTCCATTGATAACTTTTTCTATTTGAGGTGTCTTGACAAAAAATAAAACAATACTAATACCTATTATTGCGGTGATTACGTCAAGAAAAAAGATTATTTGCAGTGGCGCAAAAGCAATCAAAGCGCCGCTTATCATGGGCGATGTCAACGAAACAAATGACTGTATACTATTTTGAAAACCATTTATTTTTGTCAAATGTTCCTGCGGAACAATCTGCGGAATAAAAGCGCCAACAGCAGGTGTTTGCGTCCCCTGACCAAAAGAACGAATTAAGGTGCAAAAAAACAAAATCATATAACTGTCAATCCCTAAAATCAGTAAGATAGCAACAACCAAACTAAAAAAAGCAATAGTTCCGTCAGAGATGTTAATAATGTTTTTCCGATTATATCTATCCGCCCAAACTCCTGCAAATGGCGAAATAAAAAACATCGGAAGAAATGCCGTTACAATAAAAAGCGTCATCATCGTCCCCGATTGACTTTTTAACGTAATATGCCATAGTATAGCGTATTGTACAACCATCGTCCCAAAAAATGACAATGCTTGTCCGACTAAAAATAATATAGCATTTTTTTTCCAAGTAACATTCATGGTGATGCGATGATATCTTTAATTGAAAATTGAAAACTTCATTAATTGAAAATTGAAAATTGAAAATTGAAAATGAGCTGACGCATGATGATGTCTAAACAATGGTGTTATGTAGGCTTTCAGTCCTTTATCGTTATTCTCTTTGCTCGATGTAGCATGAACGCTAGGCTAAATAAATGGATTTTATAACCATTTTTTCCGTCTAAAATAGATAATCAAGATTAAGGTAATAAGGGCGCACATTGCCATCAGTATGGAAAAAGCATATTCGTTTCTCTCAAATTTGAATGGCAAAGGTACATTCATCCCATAAGCGCTTGTAAGGAATGTAATAGGCAGTAACATTGTTGATATAAGCGTTAAGACTTTCATTGTTTGATTGGTTCGATTGGCTTGAACAGAATCAAAAGTCTTTGATAAAGAATAAGTCAATTCTTCGTAGTCTTCAATCATATCCCACATCTTTTGATAGATGTCCAAGATATTTCCCCAGTAATCTTCCATATCTTCGGTTATTTCAAACCCTTTAATATCACCCGATTCAAATTTATGAAATACGCGTAATTGAGGCTTGAAAATCGTATTTAGTTGGATGATATTCCTGCGAATGATTAGAATTTTTTCAATGGTTCGTTCTGCTTTTATATCAAACAGTTCCCGATTGACTTTATCTATTTCATACCCAACTTGATTTACAAGTAAATAAGATTCGCTTATAAGACGATTTAATAAATTATAAAGTATTGCATCACTTGATGTAGCAATTAAATTTTCAGTAGCTGATGGATTTTGTTTATAATAATTATACAAGTCTCTGACTACCCAATGTGAGCGTCCAATTGTTATTATATAGTCTTTCCCCCAGAATATTTTTACTTCTTTAGTTCCAATAAGATGTCTTCCATCATCAATATAAGGAAAATGAAGGATTATAAAATAATAGTCATCATAAATGTCAATCTTGGGACGTTGGGTATAACTTTTACAGTCATCAATATCTAAAGGGTGAAAATTATATTCTTCTTGTATTTTCATTAGATCTTCATCGTTAGGACTTTGAAGATGAAGCCATTTTATTTTTCCTATTATTAGTGTTTCAATCATAAAACTCTCTCCCCCTTATTTTTAAATATGAATACTTGAATTCTACATTTCTTATGTAATTTTTAGTTTGCAAAGGTAGTCTTTTTTCTGTTACACCAGAACAGAATAATGAATATTTTTTTCCCCTCTGATATATCTCTCGCTCATACAACCTCTTTCACAAATATTAATTGAAGTCCAAACAACGCTGTCATTGCAGGCTTAACCCACAATGACGGTACTATTGGTTTGTTTTTCACTATTTTATTCTGTTCATTCTGAAAATTACCTACGCTGCTCTTACGGGTGCTTCAGTCGTGCCTCCTTCGCAATGACGGCATTGTTTGGATGGCATTGATGATTACCCTCGTTCGGACGAGGTTCTACCTCGTTCGATCTATCCAAGCAGGCTGTGCCTGCATTTATTTTTAAAACGTTTTCCATTTCAACATATACTACTGACATTTATTATTTTTTTACTCTGCAGGTAGAACCTGCAAGGATAATCCGAACGAGGTAGAACCTCGTCCGAACGGAG
>JAIROC010000412.1 GCA_031257735.1 Bacteroidales bacterium
TTCTCTCATTACATTTAATTTTGTATTGTATTGTTTTGTATTGTTTTGTATTGTAATTCATAATTCATAATTCATAATTCATAATTAACCTCGTTCGCTCTATCTGAGCAGGCTATGCCCCGTAAGCTAAAGCATACGGTTAATAAAGTGTCGTCCCTGCGGGACTTGCTGATCGCCGATGTGATTGCTCTGTCCGTATTCTCTGTGGTAGCGCTCAAAAAATCCCGTAGGGATGATATGTCGGTAGAAAAAATATTCGCAGTCAATAAAATCCCGTAGGGATGACATGTCAATATTACAATGACGTAAAATATAACAAACGTATAATCAAATGGGTTTCTTCGTCTCATAACCATATTTTTGCTGACTTTTAACAAACGTCATTGCAAAAGACAAATATATAGACACTTCTTTTCCATATATTCTGATATTAAATACAATCTGTAGCAATATTATTCTACGATAAATCTATTACTAATTCCATTTACCTCATAAATATACACACCTTTTGCGTATTCAGAGACATCCAGCAATATTTCATGAAAGGAATAATCTATTTGTTTTTGTTCCAATAATTGCCCTTGTAAATTGTATATACGCATAATGGATGTTTCTCCCTTTTTCAATTGATACGGCAAATGAACAATACTGTTTGAAGGGTTAGGATATGGCGATGGATATTCTATACCATCCTCTTTAACTTCAATTGCTTTAACAGACATAGAACCGGGCAAGGAATATATTTCTGTTTTACAGGTGTTGGGATTAGACGTGTTGTAGATATATTTTGAAATCCGTAACTTGAATTGTCCGTTTGAAAGTTTTATAATAGACGGAGACCAAGTATAAGCATTCCCAAAGTCTTTTATCACATTACCATCTTCATCATATATTCTCATGTAGTCGTTATTATTATTATCTGCATCAACAGAAGATTGAGTAAAATGAACTATAAATTCAATCTTGTCATTAGCGTTAAATAATTTCCTAGTGCAATAAAGAATAGTTGAACTTATTTTATATCCATTAGGAGGAGTTATTGTAATTGCTTTATACAAGGAATAATCCTCATTGTACAATTTCACTTGATTTGCTTCAGGATCACTAAGGATAAACATGTTTATGTCTCCATAACTCCCAATATTCGAACCATAATAACTGGCATATCCTTCAAAAGTATGTTCCAGATTTATTTGCGCGTGCAAAACCTGCGAACAAGGTAGTAAAGACACTACAAAAATAGTATAAGCTATAATTCTCAATTTGTTTCTCATCTTTTTATTATTTTTTATTTATAATTCATATAGCTTGAATCAGACAATAGCGTGCGTCAGCCTAATTCATAATTCATAATTCATAATTCATAATTCATAATTCATAATTATACTTTATAGACAGACACTAATTAACTTATGTGTCCAATCTGCTAAGCAGAGCGGAATATTAATAAGGTTACCATCTATTTTAAGATTTTTAGATGAAAATCGGATTCTTGTTTGCGGTTTATAACGCTCATTGTAGATACCAAGACTTTTACCTGCCACATTATCGTCAGTCTTCACTTCAATGGGAATTATCTGGTCTTTTACTTGAATAATAAAATCAACTTCTGACTTGCCATTCGTGTCGGTTGTCCAGTATCTTGGTGTATCGAACTGTGTTATGAGCGACTGCAACACAATATTTTCAGTCATTCCCCCTTTAAATTCGGTAAAAAGTGGGCTTTTGTTTAAAAGTACTTCTGGAGGGAGTTTCGATAGTTTTCGTAAAATGCCTGTATCGGCAACATAAATTTTGAATGCTGTAATATCGTCGTAGGCAGTGAGCGGAAAATGTGGTTTATTGTTGGCAAAAATTCGGTAAATAAGTCCTGCCTGATTAAGCCACAACAGAGCGTCTTCGTATTCTCTTGCTCTTGCACCGGGTTTAACGAGTTTGTAGATAAATTTTCGATTTTCTTTTGAGAGTTGTGAAGGGATAGAGTTCCAAATAGCGATAATTTTTGGAATGTCTTTTGTAGCGGCGTGTTTGGCAAAATCAAGGGAGTAGGCGTTCAGTACATTTTGCAAATCGTCTTCCACCTTTTCAAGCCCTTTATTGTTGAAAAAATCAGAAACCGCTTTCGGCATACCACCAATAACTTGATATTGAAGAAAATATTCTTTCAATTGATTGTAAATAATAAGAGGTAAGGGTTCTATTTTCGTAATATTATCTACAAAATTGTGTAAATCGGGTGCAGCCATAAATAAAAATTCTTTGAAAGAAACAGGGAACATATTCAGAAATTCTACTTTGCCAACAGGGAAACTATCACCTTTCGACAAGGCAACGCCGAGTAAGGAGCCTGCAGATACAATATAATATTGGGGTGCATCTTCGCAAAAATATTTAAGACAGTTTAATGCTTTGTTGCATTCCTGAATTTCGTCAAAAATGAGCAAGGTTTCGTCAGCAATAATTGGAACTTTGGTATAAAATTGCAACTGTTCAAGCAACCGTTGTACATCTTTTGTTTCATCAAAGAGCCTGTTCAATTCTTCTGTTTTATCGAAATTAAAGACAGCAATATGTTTAAAATAGCGTTTTCCAAACTCTTGCAAAGCCCAAGTTTTTCCAATCTGCCTTGCTCCCTGCAAAATAAGCGGCATACGGTCGTCTTTATTTTTCCAAACCAATAGTTTGCTGATAATATCTCTATCTATATTCATTTTATTCTAATTATGTGGAACAAATCACATTTTAATAACTAAATCTGTGCAAAGGTACAACTTTTTTTTGAATTAATGATTTAGATTATTTCTATCTGTCTTTAAATTTCTAATTAGTGTCTGTCCGAAAACGCATAAATTCATTTCTTCAATGTATAATTGTAATCAGAGAATAACGGTAAAGGGCTGAAAGCCCGCAATCAATAGCACAGGGCAACGCCCTGTGTA
>JAIROC010000413.1 GCA_031257735.1 Bacteroidales bacterium
ATAGATTTGCGTCAGGATATTCATGGAAAAGACCGTATGCTTTGTGGAACAATGAAACTGTAATAAAATATAAGTGTGGAAAACGCTTTTAAAGCCTGCGATATACGGAGAAGATGTTACAAAGAAAGATGTCCACAGGTCATAACAGAAATCGAAGTCAAAAGACAAAACATGTTAGAAGAAACAGTAAATACCGTAACCCAGACACTAATTAGTGTCTGTCTTTAATGACGGCATAAATTGAAAATTGAAAATTGAAAATTGAAAATTGAAAATGAACTGACAAATGATGATGTCCGACTAACGGCGTCATTGCGCTCGCAATGACGCCGTTGATTAGACGGTTTCGTGCGTCAGCATAATTCATAATTATACTTTAAAGACAGACACTAATTAGTGTCTGTCTTTAATGACGGCATTGTTTGGACGCTTTTGTGTGTTTTTACACAGCATCTTTCGTACTTTCGCGCTTTCGCGCCTTCACGCCTTTTGTGTCTTTCAAAATTTTTTCATGGAAAAATATCGGATAATTACAAAATTAATTGTACTTTTGCAGCGATGTCTTCGTAGCTCAGCTGGTAGAGCAATTGACTCTTAATCAATGGGTCCAGGGTTCGAGTCCCTGCGAGGACACTATATAGTTTATTTTCCTCATATAATTTTACTTTGTCTATGGATGATAAAGAGACAGGATTGGTAATGAAATCAACAGGAAGTTTATACCTTGTCCGAACGCGAGATGATCGGATAGTGGCATGTAGATTACGGGGAAAATTCCGTATGCAGGATATTAAAATAACTAATCCTATAGCCGTAGGGGATAATGTACTGTTTATACAAGATAATAATCATCAGGGTCATGGCATCATTACCGACATAAAAGAACGGAAAAATTATATTTGTAGAAAATCCATTAACCTTTCAAAAATCTCTCATCTTATCGCCGCCAATGTTGATTGTGTCTTTTTGGTAATCAGTTTGAGAGAGCCTCGTACGCCTCTCGGATTTATTGACAGGTTTTTGGTGGCAACAGAATCCTTTCGAATAAAGACGATACTGCTCTTTAATAAAACCGACCTCTACGATGCACAAACACAAAAAAATCATCTTTATCTGCAAAACATATACTCGCATATTGGCTATGAATGTTTATCCACTTCTGTGGTAACGAAAGAAGGGATGGATAAACTTACATTGAAAATGCAAAACAACATATCTCTTTTTGGAGGTCAATCGGGGGTTGGAAAATCAAGTATTATCAATGTATTAGATCCAAATCTGCAATTGAAAATCGGAAATATCTCCGACTATAACAGCAAAGGAAAACATACAACGACCTTTGCCGAAATGTTTGAACTTTCTTTTGGCGGTTTTATCATAGATACCCCCGGCATTAAGGAATTTGGGTTAATTAAATATAAGAAGGAAGAAATTTCTCATTACTTTCCCGAGATGTTGAGATTATTGCCAGCCTGTAAATTTAATAATTGTACGCATACGCATGAACCCTCTTGTCGGGTCAAACAGGCATTGGAAAAAGGAGAGATAGCTCCTTCCCGTTACCAAAACTATTTGGACATCATCCAAAACGAAGATATTAATTTAAAAGAATGGATGATGGAATAGCTGTTTTATTGATTTACCAGGGTCGTTTTTTGATATTTTCCTTATAATAAATAAAAGACCTATTCAAAACCTTAAACCCGCCCGGTGTAGGATAATTACCTGTAAAGTACCAATCTCCCGTATGATTAGGACAAGCCTTATGCAGATTTTCAATACTGTTGTATACTATTTCCAATTCAGCATGAATTTCTTTAGGGCGAACAAGTTCAGCTATTTTGGCAGATATTTGTTTTGCTGTGAATGGCTCATATATTTCACGAACATAATTGACAATTTTTTCTTTCGGATAATTTTCCTGTTCTTTTGCTTTGTTATACACGTTTTCGATAATGTGTTCCTGTCCTGTCTCTTTTAGCAGACTGATGGCAGCCTGAAAAGCAATAAAATCACCCAAACGACTCATATCAATTCCGTAACAGTCAGGATAACGAACTTGTGGAGCGGAAGAAGCAATGACTATCTTTTTAGGGTTCAGTCTATCCAACATGCGGATAATACTTTCCTTTAAAGTTGTTCCGCGCACAATAGAATCGTCAAGCACTACCAAATTATCCACATTTTTATTTACAGTACCGTAAGTAATATCGTAGACATGCGCCACCAAATCATCCCGTTGATTATCTTCGGTGATAAAGGTACGAAGTTTAGCATCTTTGACGGCTATCTGGTCAAAGCGGGGCATGATAGCCAAAATTTTATCTACCAATTCAGGCGTTAAACAATCGCGATTTTTTAAAAGTTTTTGTTTCTTTATCTCATTACAATGATCCCGCAAAGCATCAAACATTCCATTGAATGCTACCAATGCCGTATTGGGAATATAGGAAAATACAGTATTGATTAAATCATTATTTATGGCTTTCAGAACGCCATCCAATAAACAGGCGCCTAAGCGTTCACGTTCTTTGTAAATATCTCTGTCCGTCCCTCTTGAAAAGTAAATCCGTTCGAATGAACATTGTTTTTGGGGTTCTTGTGGCTGTTTGCACTCTTCAATATAAAACGACCCATTCTGTTTAATGATAGCTGCATGACCGGGAGGCAATTCATTAATGTCTTCTGTCTGTAAATTAAAAGCTGTTTGTATAGCAGGTCGCTCGGAAGCAACCACAATTACGTCTTCACCATGATAATAAAAAGCGGGACGTATCCCGACAGGGTCTCTTAATACAAAAGCATCTCCATGTCCCAACATTCCACAAAAAACATAGCCGCCATCCCAATTCCGGGATGCTCCATGTAATATTTGCCGAATATCCATATTTCTCTGTATTTTCCGTGAAATATCATATTTACTCAAGCCTTCTTCTTTATATTTTTTATACAGATCGTCATTGGCTTTATTGATATAATTACCAATGATTTCAAGGATGGTAATTGTATCGCTTGTTTCTACGGGGTGTTGTCCCAAAGCAACAAGTTCATCGAACAGTTCTTCTGAATTGGTCAAGTTAAAATTACCAGCAACAACAACACTGCGCGATATCCAATTGTTATGAATAATAAAAGGATGTACGGTATCAATACCATTTTTCCCATACGTTCCATATCGCAAATGCCCCATAAAGAGTTCGGATGAAAAACGTAAATTTTCCTTTAACCATGCTATATCTTTTAATTTATCGGGACAAAGGTCTTTAACCTGCTGAATATCCTCATATATCGGCGTAAAACAATCACGTATGGGCGTAGACGAATCTGAACGCATTCTATTAATATATTGAATCCCCGGTTTTGCATGAAACTTTACGGCGGCAATGCCAGCGCCATCCTGTCCTCGATTGTGTTGTTTTTGCATTAACAAATACAATCTATCCAATCCATAAAAGGCTGTTCCATATTTTTCTACATAATAATCCAATGGTTTCAATAAACGAAGTAAAACGATACCGCATTCATGTTTGATACTTTCACTCATATAAATAATTTTTTCTAGTACTGTTCTTTTGCATTTGGGAAGTCGTGTGATTTGATGTCGCTGATATATTGTTTCACAGCAGATGTAATTTCAAAACTAAGGTCATGATATCGACGTAAAAAACGGGGAGAAAACTGTTGTGTAATACCCAACATGTCATGTAGAACCAAAACTTGACCATCCACATCTCCACCTGCGCCAATACCAATGACAGGAACTTTCATTTTACGGGTTACCTGTTTGGCTAAATTAGCCGGAATTTTTTCCAAAAGAATACCAAAACAACCACATTCTTCCAACAGTACAGCATCTGAAATCAGTTGTTTTGCTTCATTTTCTTCTGTTGCGCGGACGGTGTAGGTTCCAAATTTGTTAATGGATTGAGGTGTAAGTCCCAGATGCCCTAAAATAGGTATTCCCGCCGATAATATTCTGTCTATGGATTCTATAATTTCTTTGCCGCCTTCTAATTTTACCGCATCCGCGCCCGATTCTTTCATGATACGAATGGCTGAATGTAAGGCTTCTTTAGAGTTTCCTTGATAAGTACCAAAAGGAAGATCCACTATCACCAATGCCTTTTCTACGCCACGAACTACAGAAGTTGCATGATAAATCATCTGATCTAATGTGATCGGCAATGTTGTTTTGTGTCCAGCCATGACATTGGCTGCTGAATCTCCTACAAGGATGACTTCTACTCCTGCCCTATCTAATAGCTGTGCCATAGAATAATCATACGCCGTAAGCATAGCTATTTTCTCATTATTTTCTTTCATCCGTTGAAGGACGTGAGTAGTAATTTTTCCTTTTGATTGTGCAATACTTGCTGACATTTTCCGAATTTTGTTTTTCAGGCTGCAAAGGTACAACTTTTTTAGAGATTTAATTTTATATACACAATATATTTTCCTTGTTTTGCTCCTACTATACGATGTCATTGCGGGCTTGACCCGCAATGACATCGTATACATTACTTTTGTTCGGGATACAAGGCTTTGTTTGGGAACGCATAATTACCTACGATGCTCTTACGGGTGCTTCGCTGCGCTCGCAATGACGGCGTTGTTTAGACACTTTTGTGTGTTTTCACACAGCCTCTTTCGTGCGTCAGCCTAATTTATAATTCATAATTGTACTCTATAGACAGACACTAATTAATTGTCCCCATTGTCTCTATAGTCCTAAAAATCTCTAACTCATAATCCAACATATCAAATCATTATATTTATTTCCTTGCATTTGAAGGTTTGTATATTAATTTTTTATACTTTTGCAGTCATTTTATTTTACAATGAAGAAAAGAATAGCCATATTAGGTTCAACAGGCAGTATCGGAAGTCAAACGTTAGATGTAATTTCCTCAAATAATGACATATTTGAAGTAGAAGTTCTTACTGCACAATCCAATGCTGACTTATTAATAAAGCAAGCTATCAAATATCAACCCAATGCGGTTGTGATTGCTGATGAAAATTATTATAATCATGTAAAACAATCCTTGAGTCCACACGATATAAAGGTATATACAGGCAGTGTGTCTCTCGAACAAATTGTTGAAATGAATACTATTGATATGGTTTTAATTGCCTTGGTCGGTTTTGCAGGATTAAAACCTGCCCTGAATGCCTTACATCACCAAAAACCAATTGCTCTGGCAAATAAAGAAGTCCTCGTCGGCGCGGGAGAACTGATAATGAAAACAGCAAAGGAAAATAATACCTGTATCATTCCTGTCGATTCCGAACATTCAGCTATCTTCCAATGCCTGCATGGTGAATTTTACAATAAAATAGAAAGGATAACCATTACCGCTTCGGGAGGTCCCTTTTGGGGAAGAAAATCAGAGGATTTACAAACTGTAACCCCCAAACAAGCGCTTAATCATCCCAACTGGTCAATGGGAAATAAAGTTACTGTTGATTCTTCAACAATGATGAATAAAGGATTGGAAATGATAGAAGCAAAATGGTTATTTGGATTGTCTCCTTCGCAAATAGAAATAAGTG
Organism: Bacteroidales bacterium; assembly: GCA_031257735.1. Taxonomy (GTDB): domain Bacteria; phylum Bacteroidota; class Bacteroidia; order Bacteroidales; family WCHB1-69; genus JAIROC01. Next base: position 5,554 of record JAIROC010000413.1, read on the forward strand.
TACATCCTCAAAGTATTATACATTCTTTGGTTCATTTTGAGGATGGTTCAATCAAGGCGCAGATGAGTCTGCCTGATATGCATTTGCCCATACAATATGCCTTATCATATCCCCATCGTTTGAAAAACAGTTATAAGCGATTTTCATTTTCCGATTATCCTTCATTGACATTTTTTCCTCCCGATACAAACACCTTTCGATGTTTATCTATAGCATATCATGCCATTGAACGTGGAGGTAATATTCCTTGTTGTATGAGTAGCGCCAATGAAATAGCGGTGGAGGCTTTCCTGTCAGGACAACTTCCTTTTCTGCAAATAGCAGAAATAGTAGAAAAAACAATGCAACAGATTTTTTTCGTGGAAAAACCTTCAATCGAAGATTGTCTATTCACAGATGAAGAATCTCGTTTGATAGCAAAAACATTAATAACAAAACAAAAATCTAAAATATGTCAGTAATTATTATGATCGCCCAGCTTATATTGGGTTTGACCTTATTGGTCTTTGTACATGAACTTGGTCATTTTATCGCCGCTCGAGCATTTAAGATGCGGGTCTCCAAGTTTTATCTTTTTTTCAAGCCCCTTTGTCCAATAGTATGTTGCAAAAGGATAAACGGGAAATGGAAGTTCAAATTTTTCTCTAGAAACTTGCCCGATATGGAAAAAGTTCTTGATGAAAAAGGAAAACCTGTTCTCGATGAAAATGGAAAATATAAGTATAGATTGATAGATATTAATTCCTTACCCGATGACGATTGGAGAAAATATCCCGAGAATACAGAATATGGAATTGGATGGTTACCTTTGGGAGGATATTGTGCTATATCAGGAATGATAGACGAAACGCAAAGTATAGAAAATTTGCCTTCCGAACCGCAACCCTGGGAATTTAGATCTAAACCAGCATGGCAACGATTAATTGTTGTTTTAGGAGGGATTATTGTCAATCTGATAGTAGGTGTTTTATTATTTTCTTTGGTCTTAGGGAAATACGAAAAGGAATATTTGCCCAATGCCGCTATCACCGATGGCATTTATGCTTATGAAGCTGCACGTAAAATGGGTTTTGAAAGCGGAGATAAAATAATCAGCGTAAACAACAAAATCCCTGAACGCTTTAAAGATGCTGTTTCTGCAGAAATATATTTTGGTTCTATTGTTCGTGTTGAACGGGAAGGAAAACAATTGGATATTGTCATGGGGGAAGATGCTTATGGACTCTTAAAAGAACGTGTTCGATTTATAGAACCATCAAATTATCCTCCCTTAATAGACAGTGTCATTAAAGATGAAAGAGCAGATGTCGCAGGTATCCAAAAAGGAGATGTGATTTTATCTATCAATGATACCATACAAACAACTTCTTATGGACTGTTTTCGGAAAATATTCGTCGTTTTCCTGATCAACAAATTGACCTTACACTGTTACGAATTACAGATACCATACAGCTGAAACTTGTCCCAAATACTTCAGGACAAATAGGCGTATTTTCAAAGCCCCCTTATGAATTAAAACCCTATTCATTGGGACAAACATTTACGTATGGCTGGAAAGACGCTATGAGTTCCTTGTCGCTTAATATAAAAGGATTAGGGAAAATTATTAAGGGAACAGAAAATGCACGGGAATCACTTTCCGGTCCTATTGGTATTGCTCAGATGTATGGAAAAGATTGGGATTGGCATCGATTTTGGCTTTTAACAGGATTACTCTCTATTGTTCTCGCCTTTATGAATGTTTTACCGATACCCGGACTTGACGGAGGACATGCTATTTTCGCTATTGTAGAACTGATAACAGGGAAAAAAGTACCAGATAAAGCGCTTCAATATGCACAAACAGTGGGAATGCTTCTCTTAATTTTGTTGATGGTATTTATTATCGGAAATGATATCTTTAAATTGTTTAATTAGTGTCTGTCTATAAAGTCGGCATAACGCCGTCATTGCGGGGAGTGCTTTTGAGAATCAAAACGATTACTCGCAATGACGGCGTTGATTGTTGCGAAGATACTTTATAGACAAACGCTAATTAGTGTCTGTCCGAAAACGCATAAATTCATTTCTTCAATGTATAATTGTAATCAGAGAATAACGGTAAAGGGCTGAAAGCCCGCAATCAATAGCACAGGGCAACGCCCTGTGTA
>JAIROC010000425.1 GCA_031257735.1 Bacteroidales bacterium
GTCTATTTTGCCCTCAGATGGGAAAATAACGTAGGCGAAAAAGGTCCTTGGAGTGAAATCTATAGCGCTATTATTCCTTAAGAAATTAAAAAGGAAAAATTGGAAGGAAATGAAGAGAAAGAAACCTTTTACCGTCATTGCGAGCGCAGCGACGTGCTGATTGTTGCGGGGAGCGCTTTCGAAATGACCCTATTTATACTTTATAGACAAACTCTAATTATTGAAGTTTGGAAGTATAACAAAGACGGTACGTCTATTTTTTGCTCTTCCTTTTTCTGTTGCATTATCAGCGATAGGTTTTGTATCAGCATAGCCTTTGTATCTTAGTCTGTTTGTGGCAATATGATTTTCTACAAGATACTTATATACTTCTTTTGCTCTATTTTCAGATAGTATGAGATTATCTTTTCTATTACCGATATTATCTGTATGACCTTGAATTTCGATAGCAACCTGTGAGTTATCCATCAGAAACTCTATTAAAATATCCAAAACAAATTTAGAGGCAGAGGTCAGTTCTGAGGAGTTTGTTGCAAAATAAATATCGTTAATTTGGTACGACGCACCAACTTGAATGGGTTTCATTTCAAAATCATTATCCTGCAACAATCGATTATTTTCTTCAACTAACTTTTTAGTTTCGATATATTTGGTTTCGTAGGCATATCCCTGTTGTTTTACTGTCAATAAATAATCATCATCTGTATTGTCGATAATAGTAGAATACTTTCCTGTATTATCATTTACTTCAATAGCTTCAACATTTTTTGTATTGATATTTTTCAATTCGACTGTTGTTTTTGTTTTTTCATCGATGTTGTCTATTTTTCCTTTGACGAGTATTACTTTTTGCGGTCTCACTTCTTCATACAAGTCAAACTCACAAATATCCCAATTCTTGGAAAGACGATTTGTTGCAAAATATGCCTTATCCCCTAATGTATTTACGAATAAACCAACATCATCTCCTTCCGAATTAATAGGATAACCGATATTAACGGGCTTTGTCCAAGAGCCTTTGTTGGATAAACGCGAAACATAGATGTCAAATCCCCCCAATCCTGTAAATCCTTTGGAAGAATAATACAATGTTTTATTGTCGCTATGGAGGAAAGGCGTTTTTTCGTCCTTATCTGTATTGATGACATTTCCAATATTTGTTGCTTTTTTCCAATTCCCATTAACATCCCTTTGTGAAATATAGATATCATAACCTCCATATCCTCCGGGACGATCGCTGACAAATAACAAGACTTTCCCGTCAGCGCTTATACAGGCTTGTGATTCCCATGTATCATTTTGATTGATTGTTTTCCCCAGATTTTGAATACTGCTCCAAGCGCCATCTTTATACTCGGAAAAATACAAATCGCAATTATAATACGTACTCATATCCTGTTGAACAATATCCGCACAACGGGTAAACACCATATAATTATTATCTAATGTAATAGTAGGAGAACCTTCATTATCTGTCAAGTTAAAAGGAGGCGAAGGCATAGGACTTCCCGCTGAAAATGATCTGTCTTCCTGTCGCGAACTGACCGTAAATATTTCTTTGATTTCTGTTTTTTTTGTATGATAACTTTGTCCTGTAATAATTTTTCTTCTTGTATAAAACATATAATCATCATCAGGGGATATTGTTCCCAGATATTCATCTTCAGCGGTAGACATTCCTTTAACAGGAACAGGATCAAAAGGGACAGGATTGCCATATAATTTTTCATAGACGATAGAATATTCTAAAAACCACTCCGCTTCTTCCTGCTGATTTTGAATTTTGATTTTATCAGGATCTTCCAAAAACAATTCCAAATATTGAATAGCTTTTCCATATTGTCCGATAGAATAGTATAACTTTCCCAAATGCAAATATGCGGTAACATTATATTGGGGGCAATATTCTATTACCTTCTCAAAATAATTAATTGCTGTTATAAAAAGAGGGTCTTTTTTTTCGAGAGACTGTTCCAGCCTGCGAACTGTCTGCATACCTAAATGAAAATAGGGAGCAGCCCAATCTTCCTGTTCTTCGATACATTGTTTGTACAGCGATGTAGCTTTATCATTTTCTCCTTTCGTTTGAGCGGTACGCGCTTGTTTGTACAACTTTTCCGCTTTCTTGCTAAATTCTATTTCACATGGATACTTACTTTGTCCTTTTACAGACAAACTAACAACAAACAACAAAACAATTAATCCAAATATATTTCTATTCATATCCTTATATATATCATAAATTATCTACCTTAAAATATGCTCATTTATTTATCAATTATAAACATGTAATGTCATATCATTGATCAGTCTTGCCTGATATGACCGTAAAGGAGTTTTTGCTTTTGTATTTTCCATTGGATACCCATTCAAAACATTAAATGTAGAACCGCATACCTGACACTCTAACTGTAAAGTGGCAGGATCATAAATCACATATCCATCATCACTCCAATCGTAAGGGCAAGCCCTGTCATAGGCACAAAAATTGGTCATGTCTACTCGATAGACAATAATTCCACTGATACCCCCTGTAAAATATTCGTATCCTCCCACATGAATTAAATTGGTTGAATAAATTGGCGCTGTAAAATTTACTCGCGTATACGGTATCGTACTGACATCTCCTTTACAGGAAATAAATATTAAAGCAATTATACAGTATACATAACTGATTTTTATTGACAAATGTTTCATATAATGCATTTCTCCTGAATTCCGATTAAAACGGGAAAAACAAAAGTAAATTGTGAGAGTGATATAAAAATATTGTGTTTCTATTCTATTGTTTTTATTGTATATATCAATATGATAAATAGTATTTCAGAAATATTTAATTGAAAAAATGAACAATTGTTCGCATCGTATAAAGAAATTGTGTACCTTTGCGGGAAATAATTTAAAGTAGAATAAAATATGGCTGGTATTAATAAAGTGATTTTAGTTGGTAATTTGGGAAAAGATCCCGAAGTAAGAACCACAGAAACAGGTATAAAGGTAGCACATTTCACATTGGCAACTACCGAAGTGTACAAAGATAAGAACGGAGAAAGAAAAGAAATTACGGAGTGGCATAATATTGTTTGTTGGCGTAATTTGGCAGATATTTCCGAAAAGTACTTAACCAAAGGGAAGCTAATCTACGTGGAAGGAAAATTGCGGACGCGTTCATGGGAAGAAAATGGAGTAAAACGTTATACAACAGAAGTTGTTGCAGATAATTTTATTATGCTTGGAGCGAAAAACGATAATGTTTCTCATATAGAAACACCCGCATCTCCCCAAGCTGCAACAACATCAACAGTAGCGCCAACAGCGTCAACAGCGTCAACGACAGAAGACCCCGTTTTGCCTCCATTTATATCGGAAGAAGATGATCTTCCATTTTAAACATTAGACAATTATGCAATTATTACCTGTTGTTTTTGAGTTTTTAACGGCAATTGATAATAATAATAATAGGGAATGGTTTAGTCAAAACAGAGATTTGTATGAATCTGCGTTAAAAAATGTACAGGATTTTGTAAGCGCTGTAATAGGAGGCATTTCTGGGTTTGATGCTTCTGTTGGAGATCAGGAGGCAAAGAAATGTATTTATCGTATTTACAGAGATATTCGGTTTTCTCCAGATAAACGTCCTTATAAAATACATTTTGGCGCTTATATTGCTCCGCAAGGCAAACAAAGTAATAATGCAGGTTATTATTTGCATATTCAGCCTGATATGTCTTTTCTTAGTGGAGGATTGTGGTGTCCAGAAAGCGCATTATTAAAGAAAATTCGTGAGGAAATTTACTATGCTCCCGAAGAATTACATCAAATCCTTGAAAGCAAAAACTTCAAATCTGTTTTTGGGAAACTTATAGATATCGAATCCTTAAAAAAATCTCCTCGAAATTATCCTGCCGATTTTGAGTATATTTATTTACTGAAATATCGTCATTTCTGTGTAGAAAGAGCCGTTAGTAATTCGGAGACGCTTGCACCTGACTTTTTAGAGAAATGTATTCAAACCTATCAATCAATTTTTCCTCTTGTTAATTACATGAACAGATTGATAAAGATAAGAGATTAGTACTTATGGAAAAATTACAAAGAGACATATCATTAGCTTGGGAAGATCGTTCCTTGCTGAAAGATGAGAGTATACAACAATCTATTCGTAGGGTTATAGATTTTTTGGATAAGGGAAAGATTAGGATTGCCGAAAAGAAAGGAGAAGAATGGTTCGTAAATGAATGGATTAAGAAAGCTGTTATTTTATATTTTCCTGTTCAACAGATGGAAACGTATGAGATAGGAATGTTTGAATTTCATGATAAAATTAAACTCAAAAACAATTACGCTACATTAGGCGTTCGAGTTGTTCCACATGCAATTGCGCGATACGGGGCTTTTTTATCGCAAGGGGTAATTTTGATGCCTTCTTATGTGAATATAGGCGCTTATGTAGGCAAGAACACAATGATTGACACTTGGGCAACAGTAGGTTCATGCGCTCAAATTGGGGATAATGTTCATTTGAGTGGAGGTGTTGGGATTGGGGGAGTGTTGGAACCTGTACAGGCAGCTCCTGTGATTATTGAAGATAATTGTTTTATTGGTTCTCGTTGTATTATTGTAGAGGGTGTCAGAGTGGAAAAGGAAGCTGTATTGGGCGCTAATGTGGTTTTGACAAAATCGACGAAAATAATTGATGTAACAGGAAAAGAACCTGTTGAATACAGAGGTGTCATTCCGAGCGCTTCGGTAGTTATTCCCGGTAGTTATACCAAATCTTTTCCTGCAGGAGAGTATCAAGTGTCCTGCGCCTTGATTATTGGAAAGAGAAAAGCTTCTACAAATATGAAAACATCGCTCAATGAAGCCCTCAGAGAATATAATGTTTCGGGATAAGTTATTCAACGGATAAATAAGGCGCTATCTTTTGATATAATTCATCATAGAAATGTACGGCTTTTTTTATATCCTTTATATCCGTATAATTTCCATTACGTTGTCGATAGTTTACTATTGACGTAGCCAGATAATAGTCTATGTAAGGATGATTTACCAGTTCTTTAACAGTGGCTTTATTGATGTTGATTTTTTTGATGTTATACTCATTATTTACATATAGATACGGACTTATTTGAAGAAAACGACTGCTATCAATACTGTATACTTCTTTCAATTGATTTATGCTTATAAAACCTCCCAACTTTTCACGATATTTGATAATTCGGGAAGCTGTTTTTTGACCTATTCCATATATCTTTTGTAGTTCGATGCTATCTGCTCTATTGAGGTCGAGTTTGAAAGATGTATGAGTTTCCTTTTTTCTTTCTTTTGTTTCCTGTTTTTGTGCAGGCGTTATACGAATATATGGTTCAAGTATTTGATAATCTTCTTCGGTAATAGAGTAGATTTTTTTAAGGTCTGTTTTTTCGTAGAAATAGCCGCCTTTGATCCGATAATTTATTATTTGTTGAGCTTGTTTTTCTGTAAAACCCAATCGTTTCCAATCCAAAAAAGACAATGTATTCGGGTCAAAGGGAAAAGGAGTAAGTTTTTTTCTGTCGAATGCTTCTTTTTGCTGATACGGATAGGTTGTATATGAAGAATGTTTTTCTCTTGCAGACAAAATAGAATCGTGATAATGTTTTTGTTGTTGGAGAAATAATTCTACGGCAAGGTTTTCGCTTTCAATCAATGTTTGTGATTTTTCTACATCCGCAATATACAAACGAAAGAAAAATAACAGTATTAAAATAATAACAAGAGTAAGAATTCCTATATATTCGCTCCTGCTAAAATCAAATACATTGATGATTTTGTTACGTATTCGTTGATAAATGTATTTTTTACTCATTAAGTTTTAATTGGTTATTTGTATAAGAACAGATATAAATTACACTGCAAAATTACATAATTATTTTCAAACGTCAGCTAAATCTTTTTTGAAGCGCTATGAAGTAACATATCATTGTCAGGAATTATGACCCGAAGCGAAGCGGAGAGTAACGTAGCTAATTATTTTTGTTTGCGTCAGCCAATTTTCAATTTTCAATTTTCAATTTTCAATTATTGAAGTTGCTCTGTGTTATTGATAACAAGGCTTTCAGCCTTGCCGAAAAAGCATTTTTTATCTACAAATCTTTGCAAAGATAATACTTTCGATCTTCATAGCGCCTCAAAAAAAGATTTAACCGATTTTCTATCAATTGAAACGTCAAATATTGTTTGCTTCCTTATAATATTGTTCTATCTAAAAATAGGGTTAAATCTTTCTGTCTATTGACAGCATCTTTGTCGTGAAAAAATGAATTTGAACCTTCATAATAGAATTTTTTGGGTTCAAGACAATCAAATGAAGTGTATTTTCGTTTCTGATACATCGTAAAGAAAAACAAAAAAGGAAGATAGAGACAATGATTAGAAGTACGTTATATAAAAAATCATTTATTGTGTGAAATATCCAAATAAATTTTGTATCTTTGCAGCCATTTTAGAGATTTATAGAAAAAACGAATATAAATGAAATCGGAATTGATAAAATTCGTAGAAGACCAATTAGTTAGTCGAAAAGAATATCCTGTATTTAAAGCAGGAGATACCATTACAGTTACCTATAGAATTGTTGAAGGAAATAAAGAACGCCTTCAAGCCTATCAAGGAGTAGTACTTCAACGTGCAGGAAGCGGCGCAACAGAAACTTTTACTGTCCGAAAAATATCAGGCGGTATTGGCGTGGAAAGAATATTTCCTCTTAGCTCCCCTTTTATTGACAATATCGTGATAAATAAACGCGGTGTGGTCAGAAGAGCAAGAATATTTTATTTAAGAGGATTGACCGGTAAAAAAGCTCGTATCAAAGAAAAACGAGTATAAGTTCTTGACGCTGTATGGGTATTAATTAATTATTTATAATCTAAATTTAAAATTGAATATGGCAACAACTGCTGATTTTAGAAATGGGTTGTGTATTGATATGAACGGAGAATTGTGGTCGATTGTCGAATTTTTACATGTAAAACCGGGTAAAGGAGCGGCATTTGTTCGTACTAAACTGCGCAATTTGCGTACAGGAAGACAATTGGAACATACGTTCCCATCAGGAACAAAAATAGAACTTGCACGCGTAGAACGTCGTCCGTATCAATTTCTGTATAAGGAAAATGATTCGACTTATAATTTTATGCATAATGAAACCTTTGAACAAATTACAATAGAAGAAAGTTTAATTACAAATCCCGGATTATTAAAAGAAGGTCAAGAGGTTGAAGTAATGTATCATACAGATACAGAAACTCCCCTTACCTGTGAACTTCCAGCCTTTGTGGATTTAGTTATTACCTATACAGAACCCGGCGTCAAAGGAGATACCGCAACAAATGCTTTGAAACGCGCTATTGTGGAAACAGGCGCCGAAGTCATGGTTCCATTGTTTATAGAAGAAGGTGAACGTATTAAAGTAGACACCAGAACAAATCGTTATTCAGAACGTGTTAAATAAAAAACAAATTTCAATCGTATGATATTTGATAAGACTTTAAATGCAAAAGACTTGGCTCTGATTATTGGGAGTGATGTTGAAATTGTGGGAGATGAAAATGCCATAGTGAAAGGTATTAATGAAATTCACATGGTTACTCCCGGTGATGTTACTTTTGTTGATCATCCTAAATACTATACAAAAGCATTGACAAGCAATGCAAGTTTCGTAATCATTAACGTAAAACCAGAAGAGACATACGGGAAAACCTTATTTATCTCTTCCGATCCTTTTCGTGATTATGTAAAAATTGTCAAACATTTCAGGATATTTATTCCTCAAGATAGTTTTATTCATCCTGATGCTGAAATTGGCGCAGGAACACGTATTCAGCCGGGTGTTTTTGTCGGCAGAAATGTGAAAATAGGGAAAAATTGCCTTATTCATTCCAATGTTAGTATATACGACCATACAACAATTGGAGATAATGTTATTATCCAAGCCAACAGTGTAATAGGAGGAGATGCCTTTTATTTCAAACGTCGTGATACCCATTGGGATAAAATGGAATCTTGCGGTTCAACGCGAATTGGAAATAATGTTGAAATAGGAGCTCTTTGTACCATTGACAAAGGAGTTTCTGGCACAACAACCATTGGTGATGGATGTAAATTTGATAACCATATACAAGTCGGACATGATACTGTTATCGGAAAAAATGTCTTGATTGGAGCACATTCCGCTATAGCAGGCGTTACTGTGATTGAAGATGAATGTATCCTTTGGAGTCGTATTTCGATAAATAAGGATTTGGTTGTCGGAAAAGGAACTGTCTTGTTGGCAATGTCTGCAATAGATAAATCGGTAGAACCGGGTAAAACTCTTTTCGGAGTTCCTGCAATAGACGCCCGTAGAAAATGGAAAGAAATAGCCGCACTTCGTATGCTTCCCGAAGCATTGGAAGATCTGGAAAAATTAAAAAACATCATAAATAAAAAAGAACAGGAATAGTATTTCTAAAATACATGCTGCTTCTTTAATTTAGTTATGGGTTATGAGTTATGAGTTAGGCTGACGCA
>JAIROC010000415.1 GCA_031257735.1 Bacteroidales bacterium
AGTGCAGTAACTTTATACCATTCTTCTGGAGCTTGTGGAGTACTTTCAATGCTTGCGCGTCTATATCCTATCCCATACGAAGATAAATAAAACAAGGCATCCGGTTTTAATAAAGAAAAAGCGCTTTTACCTCCATCTCCATAAAATAAATGACTGCCTGTTGCATTGTAATCTTGAGGGTTCAACATATATATACTTCCGTTTTCTCGTGTTCCTGCAATAATACGACCGTCATTAGACACAGACATTGAATATACTTGTAAATTGGATAAATATCTACTTCCAGCAGAAAATGTTTGACCATCATTCGTAGAAAAGAAAATACCTAAGGAGGTTCCTATATAGATTGTTCTTTCCGTATAAACAATAGTATGTATTGTCAGTGATACATTACTGAAGCTATTGTCCTTTGGAAGCCATCCATATATTACATCCTGACTTGAAGTATCTGTTTGTACTCTTACCCCCTCATACAGACGACTACTTCCGGTAAGAATTTTGGATGGATTTATTGGAGAAACTGCTATTGCATTTGCATAAGCGCCCACATAAACCATAGGGTCTGTGTATCCGCCTTCATTGAGTATTTTAGTCCATATTTCTCCTTTATCATTAGATACATAAACGCCATAGAAGTCGCCCATGTTTCTTTCTGCAAATGCATACATAATATTTGGGTCGGAGGGCGCTATTGCAACAGAAATACGTCCTGCCGTATTGGGTATTTTTGTGCTGGCTGATCCACATACCGACTGAAAACTATTTCCGTCATCCGTAGAAACAAAAACATCTCCATTCCCAGATAATACAGAACAAATAACTGTTCCATCACTGCCTACTTTCACGTCAAAAGTTTTGAATGAATTATTCATTGCATCTACAAAACTGTTTCCATTATCGGAAGATACTTTAAGTCCACTATTGGTGGCGACGTATAATTTATTATTCTTTTTATCATACGCCATGCTGTTTACTGCCACCCATAAAGAAGTAGACCCAATGTGAGAAAAGGTATTACCTCCATCATCCGAAATATAAATTCCATCTCCTTTAATACCATAAGCAAGCGTATTTGTTGTTACACCGGGACTTCCATAATAAGCATTTAATCCTTCACCTGTTCCGATGAATAATCTGCCATCATTTCCCTGTGTAATTGCAGAAACAGCAGCTGAACCTGTATAACCTGTACAACGACTCCATGTTCCTCCATTGTTTGTTGTTACCCACAATCCAGAGCCTGCCGTTCCTGCATAGATTTTTCCACTGTTATTAACATCTATGTGAATAGCAAGTATTCGTCCATGAATATTTGATGGTCCAATAGAAGACCATCCGTTCATAGTTGATTTCTGTTTTTTTTGCGTATGCATATTTTCTGCTTGTATTGTAGTTATTCCTACTGTAAAAGCAACCAATCCTAATAAGATATTCTGTATTGTTCTCATTCGATTTGTATTAGTGTATTAGATATTTAACCTGTATATTCTTTCTTATTTTGTTTATAAAAATAATAAATCATTTTAGAGTGCAAAGATACAGTTTTATTCATTACACTATAAAGATAATTGTATTTTTTTTTATTCCTTCATTTGAAAAGAAATTTCATAGACAAAAAAACGCTAATAATAATGACATTACATAATGGGAAACCAATGTTTTGCATCAAATTATTCCTTATACAATCATGAAAACTGACAAATAGTCATTATTTGTCAATGGAATGAAATTTGGATAAGCAAGCCCTGAGAAAAAAATGAAATTTATGAATGCGGAAAAATTTACGGTAAAGACACAAGCTGTTTTAAGCAGATCACAGGAAATAGCAATGGCATATAATAATCAATATGTAGAAAACCTGCATATATTAAAAGCCATGATGGAAAATGATGAATATGTAGTAAACTATTTATTAAAGAAATGTAATGTCAATACAACATTACTGTCTAAAATTGTGGATAAAGAAATAGAAAGATTTCCAAAAGTAAGTGGCGGAAATAATATTTATTTATCACAGTCTGCAAATGCGTTGTTACAAAAAGCATACAAATATGCTATGGATGCCGGCGATGAATATATGGCAATAGAACATTTGCTTTTAGGCATGTTATCTATCAATGATACTTGCTCAAAAATACTAAAAGATAGTGGATTGTCGGAAAAAGATTTAAAGCAGGCAATTCAGGAACTGAAAAAAGGAAGTAAGGTAACTTCCCCACATGCCGAAGACTCGTATAACGCCCTTAATAAATACGCTCGCAATCTGAATGATTTGGCGCAAAAAGGAAAATTAGATCCTGTCATCGGTAGAGATGAAGAAATCCGACGTGTACTGCAAATTTTATCAAGAAGAACAAAAAACAATCCCATTCTCATTGGAGAACCCGGCGTGGGAAAAACCGCAATCGCCGAAGGATTATCCCACCGAATTGTATCGGGAGACATTCCCGATAATCTGAAATCAAAACAAGTATTTTCTTTGGATATGGGCGCCTTAATAGCAGGCGCTAAATATAAAGGAGAATTTGAAGAAAGACTAAAAAGCGTTATCAAAGAAGTAATAGCAAGCGAAGGAAATATTATCCTTTTTATTGATGAAATTCATACATTGGTTGGCGCTGGCGGTGGAGAAGGAGCAATGGATGCGGCTAATATACTTAAACCTGCGCTGGCAAGAGGCGAACTCCGCGCTATCGGAGCTACAACAATCACCGAATATCAGAAATATTTTGAAAAAGATAAAGCCCTCGAACGAAGATTTCAATCTGTTTTAGTGGATGAGCCTGATATAGATTCTTCTATTTCCATTTTACGGGGATTGAAAGAACGCTATGAAACACATCACCATGTACAAATCCTTGATGAAGCCATTATTGCATCGGTTACGCTTTCCAAACGATACATCACAGAGCGTTATTTGCCTGACAAAGCCATTGATTTAATCGATGAAGCAGCTGCTAAATTACGCATGGAGATCAATTCTGTTCCTCAGGAATTAGACGAAGTGGAACGAAAAATCCGTCAATTAGAAATAGAACGTGAAGCAATTAAACGGGAAGATAATAAACCTAAAATGGAAGAGTTATCTGCCAAAATTTCTGAACTAAGCGAAACGCGTAACATTTTAAAAGCGCATTGGCAAAATGAAAGAGACCTTGTCAATAAAATTCAAAGCAATAAAAATAAAATAGAAGCGGTTAAGTTTGAAGCGGAACAGGCGGAAAGAAATGGAGATTACGGAAAAGTTGCCGAGCTTCGTTATGGGAGAATAAAAGAAATAGAACGCGCTATCGAAGAAGATACCCAACAATTAAGAGATTTGCAAGGCGATAATCCCATGATAAAAGAGGTTGTTGATGCCGAAAATATTGCGGAAGTTGTTGCTCGATGGACAGGTATTCCTGTCAGCAAGATGATGCAAAGTGAAAAAGATAAATTATTGTATCTGGAAGAAGAATTACATAAACGGGTGATTGGACAGGAAGAAGCTATCGAAGCCGTTGCAAACGCAATACGTAGAAGTCGCGCTGGATTACAGGATGAAAAAAGACCTATTGGCTCATTTATATTTTTAGGTACTACAGGTGTGGGAAAAACCGAATTGGCAAAAGCGCTTGCCGAATATTTATTCAACACCGAAGACGCAATGGTGAGAATAGATATGTCCGAATTTCAGGAAGCTCATTCTGTTTCCCGTCTTGTAGGGGCGCCTCCCGGATATGTAGGATATGACGAAGGCGGACAATTGACGGAAAAAGTCCGCAGAAAACCTTATTCTGTCGTTCTTTTCGATGAAATAGAAAAAGCGCATCCCGATGTGTTTAATATCTTACTGCAAGTGCTTGACGACGGTAGACTAACAGATAATAAAGGTAGAATTGCCGATTTCAAAAATACAATTATCATTATGACTTCCAATTTGGGTTCTACCATCATACAGGAGAATTACGAAAAAGTCAATAATGTAGATGATGAAGAACTGTTCGAGAAAACAAAGAATAGTGTAATACAATTACTAAGAAAAACTATTCGACCTGAATTTCTAAACCGTATTGACGAGATTTTAATGTTCAAACCTTTGTCTAAACAGGAAATACGTCAAATTGTCATGTTGCAGATTGACCAGCTAAAAACATTACTTTCCCGTAACGAAATTAATGTAAAACTGACTTCGTATGCTTTTGACGCTTTAGCGGATATGGGATATGATCCCCTGTATGGCGCTCGTCCATTAAAACGGGTTATTCAGAAAAATATCTTGAATAATTTGTCAAAGATAATTTTATCAAACGCTGTCCAGAAAGAAGTTCCCATTACAATCGACATGATAGACGACCAATTCGTTTTCTATAACGAAAAAGAAAAAAAAGGATAAAGACACGAAATGGTTTTTGATGTCTTCGGGAAGTTCCGAAGTCTTGAAAAATAGTTTTTGATGTTTTCGGGAAGTTCCGAAGTCTTGAAAAATGATTTTTGACGTTTTCGGGAAGTTCCGAAGTCTTGAAAAATGATTTTTGATGTCTTCGGGAAATTCCGAAGTCTTGAAAAATAATTTTTGACGTTTCCGGAAAGTTCCGAAGTCTTGAAAAATGATTTTTGACGTCTTCGGGAAGTTCCGAAGTCTTGAAAAATGATTTTTGATGTCTTCGGGAAGTTCCGAAGTCTCCGTTCGGACGAAGTTCTACCTCGTTCGCTCTATCCAAGCAGGCTATGCCTGCATTTATTTTATATTCTTTTTACTGCGCAGGTAGAACCTGCGAGGATAATTCGAACGAGGTAGAACCTCGTCCGAACAGGG
>JAIROC010000490.1 GCA_031257735.1 Bacteroidales bacterium
AAAGACCGCTTTAATCAAATGAATTTACTAATCAATAAAAATTAAAAATTATGAAAAAAATATTAAGTTTTGCAGCAATATTACTGGTGCTGACAAGCGCTTTTACTTGCGGGAAAGAAAAAGAAAAAACAGAATGGATGGAGGCTATTATTTTAGATTTAGGGAATCCATCTGTAGATGGATGTGGTTGGGCTATTGAAATAAATAATGTAATAAACATCCCTGAATATTTAGAGGAAGAATATAAACAAAATGAATTAAAAGTGATGATTGTATATGAAAACACATCTCAAATTTACCAATGCCCCTGTTTTTCAGATAGAAAATATGATATAATTATTATAAAACAAATTAAAAATTAAATATTATGAAGAAGATATTAAGTTTTGCAGCGATATTGCTGCTTGTGGCAGGAAGCCTTTCCTGCATGATAAGCTGTAAAAAAGAAAATCCTGCGCAGGTCTGCGATGTGGATAATCCATTGACCGACATATCTTGGTTGAAACAATTTATTGATAATATAAAAAAGATGTCGCTGCTGGTGATAAACGACATGCAAGGATATTCCAATGCACCTATGACGCTAATAAAATTGGCTTTTTAATAGAACATTGTGTTGGCTGTCCTGATTTCGGCTATGAACTTGTAAATTGTGAAGGATCATTATTATGCATACTTTGGGGATTTGCAGGTTTTAATTGTGAAGAATTTCATGTAGATTTTGAAAACAAAAAACTTATTTGGGAAATTAATAAAAACTAAATTAAAAAATAAAATTATGAAAACGATAAAAAATATTACATTTGTTATCATTTGTTTTTTGCTGATTTCATGCGGAATAAATGATGTAGAACTAACATGTGAAGAACGGATTAAGGCAAGATTAGAATATGTGAATATAGCTCGGCCTGTTGATTCGTACAATTATCCTGTATATCCGGGTATGCCGGAATGGAGTGAATTTCAAACAATGGAAGAAATGATTGCGGCATGCCAAGTACCCGAAAATATTCTAAATGAAATGTCTACTCAAGCAATCATTCAGGCGATATGGGAATATCCGTTTGTGTTGGTTGTATTGCACAGATACCATTATCAGGCTGATTTCGATGGAACTTTTTCGGGAAATAATGCTTACAATGCACTTACCAAAAGGAATGATGCGGGAACTGCGCTCCTCGAACGACTAAAAGCCACTAATCCGTTAATGCCGCTAATTGAAGGAGAACCTAAATTTTTAGAAATATTGATTTCCCAAGATGTTTTTCTCTCCCAATTAGATGAAACACAAAAAAAGGCAGTAATAATAATGACATTAGAGAATGATAAATTAAGGCAAGATTGCGGTGAATCCAATAACAATAGGGCTACTGCATGGTTATTAATAGGTAAATTATTAAAAAATGCAGCATACGAACCTTTTATTGAAGAAATGAATAATAATGAACAACTGCAATCTTTTATCGAAAATCTTTGGCATACTTATTTCCCTGATTATGGATATATTCCACAGTTAATAGTTAGTTTTGCGAATGAATATATTAAATCATAATATTATGAAAAAGATAGTAAATTTTGCAGCAAGTTTGCTGCTTTTGGCGGGAAGTCTTGCTTCCTGCGGAAAAGACAAAGAAAATGTTTCACTAAAAGGAACAAACTGGAAGTTAGCAGGGTTTGTAGATATGCAAACAGAAGTACTCACAGAGGCACAGCCACAATGTAGCCGATGTTATATCCTTGCGTTTGATACAGACAGTACAGCATCCGGTTATTCTTCAACAAATGATGTACTCTTGGATATTAGCAGAATGCCGCCCAGATTTGGAGGAACTAAAATGGGTGAAATGGGAGATGGTGATTTGTATTGGAATATTTGGCCTCATGTAACTTCATATGTTCTAAAAGACGGTATATTAAAATTCTTTTATACAATAGACAAAAAGGAAGCGTATTTACTTTTTAAACCTTATGAACAATGAGACGAATAGGTAATTTCAAACAGCAAATGCACTTTTTTTTGGTAATTCAGGACATTTTATTATCTTTGCGCTAAACTTCCATAAGGCTATGAAAAACAAACTACATCCCGTCCGCGCCAGCATCCAGCGCCGGCTCCCGAAAAAGGGGAGCCAAAAAAACCGCTTTAATCAATTGAATTTACTAATCAATAAAAATTATGAAAAAAACATCATTATACTTGTTTGTGCTTTCCGCTTTCACAATGGGTACGCTGTTTAGTTGTGAAAAAAACAGAACATCTATTTATCCTCCTTGTGAAGAGCCGATTACTATTATAGATTTTGCCGTTTTTGAGCTGCAATATGGGGAAGCCAAAACCATTCCCTTTCGTGGATACTTCGGTTTTTCCGATGATAATATCAATGAGGAGTCTTATACTTTTTCCATAACAGATATAAACATAATAAACAAAAAAGTAGACATCGAAATTAAATATGGGCAAGTGGTAGATACCATCAATGTTTCTTTCGAACGCTCATGGGAATATAATAGTAATGGTTCGGATATACAACAAATGGAAGACAGCCTTGCCACATGGATAAACGAAATAGACAAATGTTATATAAGAGAGAAGTTCATATCTTCCTTTGGATATGGAAATGATTTTTTTAGAGACTCCCATTATATCTCTCGAACGCTACGCATAGCCAAAGTACACCCCAATGTCCAACTTTTACCGGTGGAACAATACAAATTCATTTTTATAATAACCTGTGAAAATTAAGATTATGAAAAAGACAATGTTATTAGTTATAGTATTAGCGTTAAATATGCCAATCAATGCACAAGATTTGTGTGGTACGCAATCAATATCACCGCCTGAGTGGTTTTTTGATGAAGATTCTATACAAATGGGAACACAATCTATAGAAGCCAGTTCTTATACATTGGGGATTTTTATTCATATTGCCAGAAACAGTAGTGGAGTAACGCAAGGTATAAATGAGAATGACGTATTAGTGGCTATATCATCTCAACTTAATATGGCTTTTAATAATTCCAGTATTCAATTTCAATTGACAGGATATGATTATATTGACAATGATGAATATTATACAGATGTTAGTTCAGATGCAAAATTCAATGCTTTAGTAAATACGAATAGACAATCTAATGCTATTAACATATATGTATTAGGGACATCAACAACTACATATGGTGTTGCCGGAGCGGCTGCTTCCATTCCTTCTACCGCATTATGGATTCATGGAAATTATCATAGTACATCCGTTTTATCGCATGAAATGGGGCACTGTCTGGGATTACCATACACATCATGGAACTGTTGAGGAACCGGGTAATGATGCTAATCAATGTGAAGAATTGGTTGATGGCAGCAATTCCTCAACCTGCGGCGATTATATTACGGATACGCCTGCCGATCCAAATCTTTGGAATGGCTGTAATTATAGTGGTACTGTAAGAGATAGTAACAACCAATTGTATAACCCCAATCCATCAAATTACATGTCATATTCAGATTATATATGTTGGGATTTGTTTACATCCGTGCAGAGACAGCGAATGAAAAACTTCATTGCCAACACACCTATTTTACAAAATGTCCTTCTTCCTGCCATTTCCGGCGACTCCACCATTTGCGCCACTCCTGCTACCTACACCCTATCTTCCGGCTCTGCCACCTCATGGAGTGTAACGCCTACCTCTGTATTTTCGATAACCGCTTCCGATGCCACTTCGGCAACAGTTACTGCATCCAACTATGCAGGGCAGTCGGGTACGCTAACGGCTGTGGTGAATGGGTCAAGCATTACAAAAGCCATCCAAGCCCCTGTTCAGCCGATGTTCGACCTCGTTTGAATTACCCTTGATGCAGCGTTTTTCCCTTTTTTTGCATCTTTATT
>JAIROC010000526.1 GCA_031257735.1 Bacteroidales bacterium
CTGGCTTACAGTGAAAGGAGAAAGAATCTATGGATAATGAAAAAAGAATAATAATCGGGCGGCCTATCAATGGAATATCCATAAACGGACTTGAATACGCTTTAGATGAACATGGAAAGGTAAAAGAATTTTCCGATAAAAAAGAGGCTGTTCAGTTCCTCAAGGACAATGGGACTCTTGATGAAGATATGGACTATTATATTTTTGAAGAGATAGAAACAAAGATAAAGAAATCAGAAAAGAATCAAGAACCTTTGCGAAAAGCTGTTTCTAAAAATAAGCGCCCTGACAGGGATGATGACAGGTGGTGGTAAACTGTAATAGATTGGAGGTTCTGCTCTGATAATTCTGTCAGTAAATTGAGGGTTACGCCTTCCCCTTTTTAGGGCTTGTAACATTTTCGGGGTAAATTTCTCCCTTTTTCAATTCTTTAAAATTTCGGAAAATTCCTGTTTTGCCAGGATTACCCTAATTCTTTATATTGCAAGGAATTACGAAACCTGCTTTCTGGTAGAGATTAGGGCAGACTGGGGGGGGGGGGGCAAGATTTGCGGTGGCTCGTTTACACAAAAAATGTTACAAGCTCCTTTTTTACGGCCCTAATTCATATAGCCGGATGAATTTGTCCATATTCTTCTCAGTGTGGCTGGCTTGCCTCGGAAAAATATTATGCGATATAAAACGGGAAACTTACTCCAGACATACGTGGCTTAACAATTATTGGATTCTGTTCATTTCTTGACATTTTTTGAACAAAGGACTTTGCCGTTTCAAATGTCTTGAATATTGTCAAATTTTCATTCCCAATTGCAGAATCTAATAATTTACTTGAGAATAAACCACCTCTGTCACTGATGTCTTGGGAATATTCATTTATGCCGCATGAATAAACTTCAATAGTGCCTTCAACTGAATTATTTAACAAACGATCAAAACGCGCACGATAAACCTCACGATTATCCGAAAAACATTCAATTGAAATAGACTTTCTCAAATTACTTTCAATTAAACGAGTCGATGATATTTTTCTACAACAATCAATGATAAAAAGCTTGCGAGGAGCATTAAATTTTATTTCTGAAACAGGAATGCTTTCAGTATTATTTATTTGTATGATTGTTCCATATTGACGCGTATAATAACCATGTCCGGCAAATATAAAAACAGAATATTTTGCACACTTGTTAAAATAATTAATATATTCAAAAAGAGATTTCTTTGTTATAGATAACTCTTTAAAAATTTCATCTTCAGAACTTTCAGGACAGTCTGCATTCCATGCACCGCCATTTATTGATGTAAAATGTTCAAAATAATTGTTAATGTCATGATATACTCCCTCGCAATATTCTTCGTCACCAGGAATGCCAGGATATCCTAGAATTAGAGCTTTTTTATTGATCATTTTTTTTCTCCAATTTGTCAAATTTATAAAAAAGACTGGGTATTAAATTTTGCGAAGGTGCTAGCAATATTGCGAATAATATCTCAATATTTTTAGCATTTATTTCATTTATTGGCGATAATATCAAATTATGTTTTATTGCTAATAATCCTATAAAACTAATTATAATCCCAGCAATGACTCGAACAAAACTTTCGAAGTAAATATTACAACGTCCTGTTTCAATATTATAACAAATATTTTTTAGGTTAATAAAAGTTGACAAAAAAACACCCAAAGAACCAAAAAGAGAATATATAAATAGTTTTATATTATCATCATCCCCTGAATATCTATTATTCAATATAAATGCTATTGAACCAATTATCAATGCTGATAAAGAAGTAGACTGCAATTTCCAAATTCTAGTAATTTCGTAATTTTTTTCGACAATATATGATTGAGCCTGCTCGAAACTTTTCTCAGCATTTGTATAATCATATTCACATAATTTTGCTATACCACTACCAAGAATTTGATGAAATCTTTTGTTTATTTTCTCATTTGATATATTAATATTTTGAGTAGCTATCTGTTCTGACATATTAACAAGTCTGTTAAATTCTATTTCATTGTAAGAGACCTCTTCTTTATAATCTATTTTCCAATCAATTTCATTATCGGTATTCATAAAGACTATATAATTTTCTGTAATAAATAGATGTTTTTTTATCGGTAAATCCTGCCATCTTTTTAATAGAGCATCTTTATCTGTATTGTCCATATTACACCTCAATTTTCTATGTTTTATTATTATTGTTACATAATTATCAATGATATTTCCTAGGCAACTTTCGGAAATGGCGATTAATCATTTATATGCCTGCTTCTCCTCCAATAAGCGGTTCTACATTTTCGTTGGCTCTAACAAAACGTTATTATGGCAAAAAAATGATAAACCATGGGGATGATTCTATCACACCCGGTGAATAGTTGCAATAACCCTCCCGGCTATCCGTATGGTTTCCAGTTCCGGGCCGGAGAACTGCCGGGGAGGATAGGCGGGGTTGGCGCTGATAAGGGTTAAGGACTGGTTTACGCCGTCAAAATCAACCCGCTTTACCACCAGGGTATTGCCGATTGATACGACATAAAT
>JAIROC010000445.1 GCA_031257735.1 Bacteroidales bacterium
TTTCCTTGTTTTTCGGTGAAAAATAAGGTGCTGCTGTTTGTGCAAATCTCTGTGCAGCGCTAAATGATAATTGAAGATGATTTGAGAGTGCTGTGGTTCTCATTAGTCGAATAACACAGAGGAGAATAGTTTGTAAAGGTTACAGATGATTCCTGCCGAAAAAGTGGAATGAGTATTTAATTTATAATTGTTTTTATAATGAAGAAATTGAAGTTTATTGAAGAAAGGAAAGAAAATAACCGTTTAAATGCGTTATTAATGCCGACAACTATGTCGAAAAGTGAAATGAGGGAATTACAAGGAGGAGGATACTTCTGTGATGCAGGATGTGAGCCTCCTGGTTGGACTTGTAGTACTTATGGAACTACTTGTGGCTCCTATTGTTCTAACGTAGGAATTGCTGTATGTCCGCAAAACGGTGTAGCTGTATGTACAACTCTTAGTGATACTCATGTGTAAATGTGTAATATTGCATTACCGTAATATTCACGGTAATGCAATATTTATTATTATCTAACATAAACATAAAAAGATGATATTTTCTAAATACAACTATTTATTTCATTCAGAAGAACATGGTTTCTTTTTATATAATGCCATGAACAATGTTTTTATTGAACTTACCGAAGAACAATACAACATCTTGCAAGATATAAAAAACAATATAATAGTTCCTGATTCCATAGATGATTTTTTTTTGAATCAGTTACTTGAGAATAGAATTATTGTTGAAAATGATTTGGACGATTATTATAAGATAAAATTTCAACGACTTTATTCAAGATTTGATGATTCATCTTTAGCGCTTACAATTGCTCCTACTTTGGCATGTAATTTTAGATGTTCATATTGTTATGAAGGTAATACGCATCCTAATATTGAAATGAGCGATGAAACGGAGAAGAAATTAATAGAATTTATCAAGAAATATGATAATGTAAAGAGTATTTCTGTTACTTGGTATGGCGGAGAACCGTTATTAAGCATAGATAGAATTAGAAGTTTGACTAAACAGATTAAGGCTATAAATGCAAACTATTCGGCTTATATGATTACAAATGGATATTTAATGACTGAAAATATTATTGACGAATTGAGTAATTTGAATATTTATACTCTTCAAATTACTATTGATGGGATGGAGGAAACACATAACAAAAAAAGACCTCATATAACCAAGAAAGATAGTTTCCAAAAGATTATACACAACATGGAATATTTCTTTTCTGTATATAATAAAAAAACTATTTCTGTACGTGTTAATATAGATAATTCAAATGAAGATGAATATCATTTACTTCACAAATATCTAACTGATAAATTTCCCAATAAGAATATTAGTATATATTCAGGATTTGTAACAAATTATTTACAAAATTCATGTAATTCTATAAGTTGTGAATTTGATAGAGAAATGAAATCAAAATTTATGCTGGAACAGTTTAAGAAAAATGGAGTTCAAACATTAGATTTTTTTCCTGTAATTTCTCTTGGAGAATGTTGTGCAAGAAAGATTAATAGTTTTGTAATAGGTCCAGAAGGTGGAATATATAAATGTTGGAATGATGTTGGCGCGAAAGAGAGGGAAATAGGAAATGTTCATTTAACAGAAATGACAAATCCTGCATTAGCAACAAATTATTTAGTTGGAGCAGACCCACTGGAGGATATTGAATGTCAAAATTGTTTTTACTTTGCGGTGTGCAGTGGTGGATGTCCCTATTTTCGTTTAAAGAATAAATTTGAAAATACTGAAAGAGATTGTTGTGCAATAATTAAAGGGAATTTAGACGAGTTTCTAACAGCACATTATTTAATTAAAAAAATAAAGTAAAATGTCGAAAGTCTTAAAAGTCATGAGGTTCATTATTGTATATGTTGCGTGTTTTTCTTTTTCAAATTTGTTGTATTCTCAACAAAAGGATAAGGATTATATACAACAAGTTGTTGAAGAATATGCTTCAAAAATAGAGATTCCTGATTTATCGAAATCCGAAATGTATGCCGATTTTGATACATTAATTTATTTGATTAAAAATGTATATTCTCATTATTATATCAAATCACAGCTTTGTGCTACCAACTATGATGAGAAATTGATAGAGTTGCGTAATCAAATATCAAGTATTCAGCAGACAGAAGATTTTATATGGATTTTGCGTAAAGCAATAAGATTGTTTTGCGATGGTCATTTTTATATACCACCTATGAATACGTTAAGTGCATATTATAAATTTGGAACTATGTATGACGTTGAATTTTCTCCGGAGAATATTGTTTGTACGCATAAGTATTCCTCGCTTATTTCTGATTCATTACGAGCGAAAGCAAAATTAGGTATGGATTACAAGTATGTAGATGGAAAGTATTACACTATAAGAGCATTTAAGTATAATGGGCAAATTTATCCCGAAGGAACATTGCTTAAATATATTGATGGAATGCCTGTTGATACTTTTGTTAGTCGTTTCTATCCAAGTATGTTGAATGTAGAATATGATTATAAACATAAAAAATATTTTTCCGAGTATTTTTATATGTTACCCGATTTTATGAATAGAAAGACTCGCTTACTTGTTTTTGAAGACAAAAATAAAAATATATTGCAAGACACATTTCCTACAACGGATGCTCCTCTTATAGAATATTTATCAAACAAGAAGCAAATCACGGATAATCCGACAGTTTTTACAGTACATGACAGTATTTTATATGTTCGCATGCCAAACATGTTCGGGAATGATGATTTTTACATACAGGAGATAGAAAAATTATATAATGAAAAATATATTAAAAAATTTGTTATAGATATAAGAAGCAATCCCGGCGGTTCAGAGTTGGTTTGGATGAATGTTCTTTCACATATTATTCCTGATACTATACGACAAAATGTTGCAATTTATGCATATAATACAGATAAACGAGTAAGAGATTATTTGGTTAAAAGAAACAAGTCAAGAAACAGACCTGATTCTATCCAAATAGAATACTTACCAATACTGAACTCCGAACTAATACAAATATATAAAGACATTGAAGAGATTTTTCCTCACGAAAATTCCGTTCGCTTTAATGGAAAAATTGTGATTATGCAAAATGAAAATACATATTCAGCGGCAGGAAGTTTGGTGACTATCGCCAAAGGAAAGGATAATATTATAACGATAGGAAATAATATGACTAATATTGGAGGAAGAGGATTAGCGCCATTATTGTTTCAATTACCACATACTAATATGTTTATTGTTGTACCGTTTGTAATAGATTATTCAGGCGTAAATCAGATGTCGGATTTTTTAAAAAATATTCCGGAAATAGAATGCGAGCAATCAATCTCAACAGTTTTGAAAAATTATTATGAAACAAATCCATTTCAATTAGAATCCTTGTTGCAGGATGAATGTTTTTTACAAGCAATTTCATTGTAATGAGTAGATTATTTTTTTATAAAGAAGTATATCATTGAAATCTTTCCTTTTCTTCCACCAACACGACGCAATGGATTGCGGAGCAACTTGTCTCCGCATGATTACCAAATATTACGGCAAAAATTATTCTTTAGAAACTTTACGAGAAAGGACCTCTATTACGCGTGAGGGAGTTAGTTTATTAGGGATTAGCAAGGCTGCGGAAGAATTGGGTTTTCGAACGTTGGGAGTTCGTCTATCTTTGGAACAACTAAACGAAGTTCCTTTGCCATGTATTGTACATTGGAAACAGGAACATTTCGTAGTGGTTTATGATATAAAGTATGAAAGTACAAAAAGAGGGAAAGGTTATGTAAAAGTAGCGGATCCGGGACATGGCTTAATCAAATACAGCATAGAAGAATTTTTATCTTGTTGGTTAAGTCATAAAAAAGAAGGCAAAGATGAAGGCATTGCGTTATTGCTTGAGCCTGCGCCAGTTTTTCACACTGTAGAAGACGAAAAACCAGACAAAACCAAAATACAGTTTATCTTTCAATACCTTCGTCCGTATAAAAAACTGATTGCGCAGCTTTTTTTGGGGATGCTAATCGGTACGGGACTGCAATTGATATTTCCATTTTTAACGCAAAGCATAGTAGATTACGGTATCGGGAATAATAATATAAACTTTGTCGTCGTCATACTCATCGCGCAACTCACGCTCTATACGGCACAGACTGCGGTAGAGTTTATTCGTTCGTGGATATTGCTGCATATTACTACACGCATTAATATATCTATTATCTCTGACTTTCTGCTTAAACTGATGAAACTGCCGCTTGGCTTTTTCGATACGAAAATGATAGGAGATATAATGCAACGCATAGGCGACCACAGTCGAATAGAGAATTTTCTTACATCGGCAACGTTGAGCGTAGTATTTTCTATGGTAAACTTTGTTGTGTTTGTGTGCGTGTTGGCGTTTTATAATGTGAAACTGTTGGTTATCTTTTTAATTGCAAGTGTGCTGTATGTGTTGTGGATAGTATTATTTTTAAAGCGTCGTCGGGAGTTGGACTTTAAACGCTTTGCGCAGGCGTCAGCAGAACAAAGTAACCTCTACCAACTGATTACGGGCATGCAGGAAATCAAACTCAACAACTGCGAACAACAAAAACGCTGGGAATGGGAACATATTCAGGCAAAACTGTTTAAAGTAAGCATCAAAGGACTGGCTCTGTCTCAGTATCAACAGTCGGGGGCGTTTTTTATAAATGAAATCAAAAACATCATCATCTCATTTTCGGCAGCCTACAGCGTCATCAACGGAGAAATGACGCTGGGGATGATGATGGCGGTACAGTATATTATCGGACAGTTAAATGCGCCTATCCATCAGTTTATCGGTTTTATACAGTCGCTACAGGACGCAAAAATAAGTCTTGAACGTCTTGGAGAAATCCACAATCGCGAAGACGAAGAGAAGGATTCTTCAGGGAAAATCACCATCTTTCCCGAAGAACGCAGTTTGCATATAGAACATTTGTCGTTTAGATACAATGCGTTGTCGTCGGATGTGTTGCAGGATATAAATCTTGTCATTCCGCAAGGGAAAATCACGGCAATAGTAGGCATGAGCGGTAGCGGCAAAACTACCCTCGTAAAACTCCTGCTCGGCTTTTACCCTCCCACAGTCGGAGACATAAAAATGGGAGATATAAGTCT
>JAIROC010000447.1 GCA_031257735.1 Bacteroidales bacterium
CGCCTGCTATAAATGTTTATCCCAACCCTGCAAAAGATAATATTTATATCACTTTGCCTGAAAATATATCTCAAGCTGTCTTTGCGCTCTACGATATACAGGGAAAGGTTTTAATCCGAAAAGAAATCGGCAGTCAAGAGACGCTTTCGGTAAGTAATCTCGCTGGGGGTATCTACATCTATCATGTAATAACAGATAAACAAACACACACAGGGAAAATAATCATTAAAAATTAAAAATGAGTAGACGAGTAGACAATAGAGAGGGGCAAAGGCGGAAGTCTCGCAGAGACGACCCTTTTTCTTTACCGTATGTTTTAGCTTACGAAGAGGGGACAATGCCCCTTTCTCTATACGTCCTGCAAAGATGACACTTGATAATTAAATAAATAAAAAGAAATGAGAAAAGCAATTTTATTCTTATTAGCAGTATTTTGCCTTTGCATGGCAAACAAAACGATGGCATATAGTTTCTCTGCCGTCAATAATGGGAAAACCATTTATTATAATATTACATCTTCATCATCGCCTCGCAAAGTAGAAGTTACTTATGCGACCACAAATTATAATAGTTATAGTGGTGCGGTCGCAATTCCTTCTTCCGTAACATATAATAGTAACACTTATTCGGTTACTACTATTGGTAATTATGCTTTTAAAAATTGCTACGGCTTAACCTCCATAACCATTGGCAATTCGGTTACAACTATTGGAGAATATGGCGCTTTTGAATCTTGCAGCGGCTTAACATCCATAAGCATTCCCAATTCGGTTACCGATATTGGAAATTATACTTTTGCAAATTGCAGCGGCTTAACTTCCGTAAGCATCCCCAATTCGGTTACAACTATTAGATTTGGTACTTTTTACGGTTGCAGTGGCTTAACCTCCATAACGATTCCTAATTCGGTTACCGATATTAAAAGTGAAGCTTTTAAAGATTGCTACAGCTTAACATCTGTAAGCATTCCCAATTCGGTTACCGATATTGGAGATGTGGTTTTTTCCGGTTGTTACGGCTTAACATTCGTAAGCATTGGTAATTCGGTTACCAATATTGGGAATAATGCTTTTGGCGATTGCATCGGCTTAACCTCTATAAGCATCCCCAATTCGGTTACCGATATTTATCCTGCTGCTTTTATCGGTTGCATCGGCTTAACATCTATTTCTGTTGATGCCAACAATACAGCATATTCTTCTAATGCTGGTATATTGTTCAATAAGGCTCAAACAACATTGATTTGTTTTCCTGGTGGTAAGACAGGTAGTTATACTATTCCCAATTCGGTTACCGCTATTGAAGATTTTGCTTTTGCCGTTTGCATCGGCTTAACCTCCATAAGCATTCCCAGTTCGGTAACAACTATTGGAGATGGGGTTTTTGGCGATTGCATCGGCTTAACATCTATTTTTGTTGACGCCAACAATACAGCATATTCTTCTAATGCTGGCGTATTGTTCAATAAGGTTCAAACAACATTGATTTGTTTTTCTGGTGGTAAAACAGGTAGTTATACTATTCCCAATACAGTTACCGCTATTGAAGATTTGGCTTTTTCCGGTTGCATCGGCTTAACATCCGTAACGATTCCCAATTCGGTTACTTCTATTGGAGAAGAAGCTTTTTCCGGTTGCATCGGCTTAACCTCCGTAACGATTTCCAATTCGGTTACCGATATTGGAGATTATACTTTTTCCGGTTGCATCGGCTTAACAGAAATATATGTAAAAGCGGTAACTCCTCCTTCGATTAGCAGTACTACTTTTTACGATGTATCAACTACTATTGCTATACATGTGCCTTGTGGGAAAAAAACGGCATACCAAAGCGCTGCTTATTGGAGTGATTTCACAAATATAATAGAAGATATTCTCTTTACTGTTACTGTACAAAGCAATGATGCTACAATGGGAAATGTAAACATCACGCAACACAATACTTGTACAAACAACACGGAAATTATTGCAGCAACCCCCAATAATGGCTATCGCTTTGTCCAATGGAATGATGGCAATACCCAAAATCCACGTACTATTACCGTAAGACAAGATACAAGTTTCACTGCCATATTTGCAATAGAGGGAATGTTTTATGTAGGGGTAATGTCTAACAATACAACTATGGGAACAGTTAGTGGTAGTGGGGATTATGCAGAAAACACTACGGTAACTATTAGCGCAACTCCTAATTCAGGCTATCGCTTTGTCCAATGGAATGATGGCAATACCCAAAATCCGCGAACTATTACCGTAAGACAGGATACAAGTTTCATTGCCATATTTGTTGAGGATATTCCTGTTTATCATGTAACAGTAACTACAAACGATTCCGAAAAAGGAACAGTTAGTGGCGAAGGCGATTACAGCCTAAACACTAGTATCATTATTAAGGCAACCCCAAAGGCAGGTTACCGTTTTGTCCATTGGAACGATGGCAATACCGTTGCTTCACGTACAATTACTGTAACACAAGATACAAATTTTATGGCAATCTTTGCTATATCTGACCCCAATAAATATCACGTAACAGTATTGGCGAATAAAGAGAATATGGGAACAGTTGCTGGGGATGGCGATTATGAAAGAAATACGACTATCTCTATTGTAGCATTTCCTAATCAAGGCTATCGCTTTGCACATTGGAACGATGGTAATGTAGAAAACCCGCGTACAGTTACAGTTGTTATGCGTGATCTCCTTTTTATTGCTATATTCGAAGCAGGAGTTAGCATAACAGATATAGAAGAAGCGCCTGCTATAAATGTTTATCCCAACCCTGCAAGAGATAATATTCATATCACCTTGCCTGAAAATGTATCTCAAGCTGTCTTTGCGCTCTACGATATACAGGGAAAGGTTTTAATCCGAAAAGAAATCGTCAGTCAAGAGACGCTTTCGGTAAGTAATCTTGCTGGGGGTATCTACATCTATCATGTAATAACAGATAAAAAAACACACACAGGGAAATTAAAAATTAAAAACTAAAAATGAGTGGACGAGTAGACAATAGAGAGGGGCAAAGGCGGAAGTCTCGCAGAGACGATACTTTTTCTTTACCGTATGTTTTAGCTTACGAAGAGGGGACAATGCCCCCCTCTCTATAAGTCCTGCAAGGACGACACTTGATAATTGATAATTAAATAAATAAAAAGAAATGAGAAAAATAATTTTAACTTTATCAGCAGTTTTATGCCTTTGTACTGTGAACAAAGCAATTGCACAGCGTGTAGTTTTACATGAGGTATTTACAAGTTCAACCTGTGCACCTTGTACTCCGGGTAATGTACAGTTAAAAAATGTATTAAATCAAGTTAATGATGATACAAAGTGGGTATGTATTAAATATCAGTATTATTTTCCCGGTTTTGGAGACCCATATTACACTACAGAAGGAAAAGCAAGAGGAGCTTTTTATGGTGAAATAACTGGTATACCTTCTCTTATTGGAGATGGAGGTATATATAGGGATAATCCTGCGGCATATACTGTTCAGAAATTTGATGCTTTGTCGGCAGTACCAGCTATCGGAACGATGACAGCATCGGTTACGCTAACAGGTCAAACAGTAAGTTTAAAACAAATGACTATTATTCCTGTAATGAATATGAATAATCCGAATTTGCGTTTTTTTGCTGCTATCGTCGAGAAAAAGACAGTTAATAATGCGAAAACAAATGGAGAAACAGAATTTATATATGTAATGAAAAAGTTTCTGACAAATATAAGTGGCGATACTATTGCTCCATTGGAAGCGAATAAACCTATGATATTGAAAGACTATACATATACATTTAATGGAAGTTATCGTCTTCCCATTTTTGCAACGTCGAGAGATACGATTAATCATAGCATAGAACATTCAGTAGAGAATCTCAATAATATAATGGTTGTTTATTGGCTACAGGATATTGTAACAAAAGAAGTTTATCAAGCAGGGAAAACTGACCCCAATCCGGGATATACTCCTTTTTACTATACTGTAACAACATCCGTGAATAATTCATCTGCAGGACGGGTTGCAGGCGGACCTTATTATACACCAAATACAATGGCACACCTTGTTGCTTATTATAATAATGGCTATCGTTTTAGTCATTGGAGTGATGGTGTGACAGATAATCCCCGTACATTTAAAGTTACGCAGGATACAAGTTTTATGGCTATATTTTCATCTAACACGCAAGGGCAATATTATGTATATGTAACAGCCAATGATACCAGTATGGGAACAGTAACAGGCAGTGGAGATTATACAGCAAATAGTACAGCTACTATTACGGCAATACCTAATAATGGTTATCGTTTTGTACAGTGGAACGATGGCAATGAGCAAACTCCCCGCACGATTACCGTAACTCAAGATACAATTTTAACCGCAGAGTTTGCTGTTTTTGTAAGCAATATGTACCATGTAACGGTATTTGCCGACGATCCCAACATGGGTAGTGTTAGCGGTGGCGGCGATTATACAGCAAATAGTATCGCTGTTATTGAGGCAATACCTAATAGGGGGTTCCGCTTCAAACAATGGCATGATGGCAATACCCAAAATCCCCGTACCATTACTGTAACACAGGATATATCTTTTTCAGCTGAGTTTGAGGAAATAAAATATAATCTGTCGTTAAGCGCCAACGATGCAACAAGGGGAACATTTAGTGGAGATGGAGAATATACTATAAATACAGTTGTTCCCATTACGGCAACACCCCATACCAGTTATCGTTTTGTAGGCTGGAGTGACGGCAATAAGAATAGTCAACGCAGCATTACCATAACAAAGGATATTGCTCTTGTTGCAATCTTTGGTAAGGAGAATATGTATTATGTCTATGCAGCGCCCAATAATACTATGATGGGAAGTGTTACAGGCAGCAATGACTACGACAAAAAAAGTCTTGTCGACGCAGTACACAAGGCAGAATACAGCGCAAACAGCGTAGCCACCATCACGGCAATCCCCAATCCCGGTTATCGTTTTGTACGATGGAATGATGGCAGTACATCCAATCCGCTTAGCTTTACCGTAATGGATGATTATATCATTACAGCATTCTTTGATGAGACAACCGGCATAACCGACATGGAAATATCCGCCATAAGCGTATATCCTAATCCCGCAAGAGATAATATTCATATTATCTTGCCTGAGAATATACATCATGCCCTCTTTACACTCTATGATATGCAAGGAAAAGTGTTAATTCGTAAAAAAATCAGTAATCAGAAAACAATTTCGGTAAGTAATCTCGCTAAGGGTGTCTACATCTATAACGTAACAACAGACAAACAAAAACATACGGGGAAATTAATAATTAACGTAACCAATTAATAATGATCTGACGCGCGAAAGAAATGAGTAGGGGCAAAACATGTTTTGCCTTTACTATATGGTGTTGATTGAACGTTTTCGAGGCTGTGTGAAAATACACAAAAACGTCCAAACAACGCCGTCATTGCGAGCGTAGCGAAGCAATATAGAAATTTGATTACGAGTATTCTGGATTGCTTCGCTTCGCTTATAATGACGCTTTTTGTAACAAACACATTACAAGCGTCATTCTGCTCTTAGTTGCGGTACGAAATGAACACTCGCAATGACGCGCTGTTGGATAAGGATTGCTTTATTATCCAAGAATACGCCGACTATATAGACAGACACTAATTATGCTGACGCAAGAAAACCTTATTTCCAACCTTATTTTTCCCCAACAAAATAACCTTAGTAGCAATGGATTGCACATACACATTACAGCCTTATTACCTTATTATTCATTTGCTCTTCTTTCTATTCTTGGTATATGTCATAAATTTTCATTAATAAGGTAATAAGGTTGGTGTGTGTGTGTGTTGTACGGTCCTGCTACTAAGGTTATTTGTTAGAAAAATAAGGTTGGAAATAAGGTTTTTTGTATTCTGCTCATTCTGAAAATTAGCTCCGCTGTTCTCCGCTTCGCTTCGGGTGCGGGTCAAGTCCGTAATGACGTGCTGATTGTTTCGGAGAGCGCTTTTGAAACAAACCTATTTATACTTTATAGACAGACACTAATTAGCTACGCTGCTCTCCGCATCGCTTCGGGTCATAATTCATAATTCATAATTCATAATTCAACAACCCATAACTCATAACTCATAGCATAAGTTGTGGGTAAAAAAATATTTTTATTTTCTTCGATTATTCCAAAATATTTTGTACTTTTGCAGCCTGAATGTTTGATAAAAAATAGAAATATGAAAGTAAAAAAGGACTATCTACATTATAGTTATTTATGGGGGTTTATATGGGTAGTGATTTATCTCATTATCAGTAGACCGGTAATCATAGACAGTAAACATTAGATGAGAGAAGAGATAATTTTTTCTTATGTAAGGGTAGAGTAGACTTATTACTTTTTGTAACCATAAAGCACATGAATATACATTTTAGAAAACGGAGATGGAATTTAACTTTAATTGTTGTTGTCATTATAACATTTCTGCTGATGGTATGGTATTCAAATTCTTTAATGGATAAAATAGCCAGAGATGAACGTAATAAAATAGTCATTTGGGCAGATGCCATTCAACGCAGAGCGGAAGTTGTTGCCTTGACCAATGACTTTTTCAGAGAAATAGCCGCGGAAGAAGAAAGACATGCAAACCATATTGCAAAGGCGATAGAGAAATTAAGTAATCCGAATACAGATGAAGACCTTTCTTTTTATGTGGATTATGTCGCCGATAATACGACAATTCCGTGCATATTAGTAGATGAAAAAAATAGAATAACATCAACAAGAAATATAGACAGTAGCGCTCTTCAACATATTGATACACCCGAAGAATTAGAAAAGATTATTATAAAGGAAAAATACAATAAGATAGCTATCAATTATCATGCAAATAAATATGTCTATTTGTATTATAAAGAGTCTATTATTTACACACGGTTACGGGAAATGTTTCGAGATATTATACATAATTTCTTTTCGGAGATCACCAATAATGCCCCGTCTTTGCCTGTCATCGTAACGGATTCGTCACAAAAACATATTTTATTATACAGTAAAATAGACACCTCTCGCATAACGGATCCCGTTTACATGTCCAATCTAATACAGACAATGCGTTCGCAAAATGATCCTATACAAATAGCATTCAATGGTCATTCGTATGCGTATGTTTTTTATGAAGAGTCTACAATATTAAAGACGTTACGGGTTTTTCCTATCATACAAATGTTTTTGACAGCAATATTTATTTTTGTAGCCTATTTATTATTTAGTTTTGCACGTCGTTTGGAGCAAGACCAAATATGGGTAGGAATGTCAAAGGAAACGGCACATCAATTGGGGACGCCGCTTTCTTCTTTGATGGCATGGATAGAAATATTGGAAACAGAACATGTTAGTCCTGATATTGTAAAGGAAATTAATAAAGATGTTGTACGATTAGAAAATATTGCACAAAGATTTTCCAAAATAGGCTCTGTACCCAAGTTGGAAGTGGAAAATATAAATTCAGTTACTTGTGAATTTATTACCTATTTCCAAAGTCGGGTATCGTCCGATATTCATTTTAATATAAAAATACCTGAATATCCCCTGAATATCTGTATCAGTAAACATTTATTTGAATGGGTATTGGAAAATTTATGTAAAAATGCCGTCGATGCTATGGATGGAGTTGGCACGATTACTGTGGAAATTCAAGAAGATAAACAATGGGTCTATATTGATATATCTGATACAGGTAAAGGTATTGACCCTAATTACCAGAAAACAATATTCGAACCGGGATATACAACAAAAAATAGAGGTTGGGGATTGGGATTAACCCTTGCCCGCAGAATTATTGATGATTATCATAATGGTAAAATAGAAATAAAATACTCCGCTATAAATAAAGGGAGTACGTTTAGAATAAAATTAGAAAAATTTAATACTGTTACAAAAAATGAAAAAACACCTTATCGCAATTTTATTTTTAATTGCAAGCAGCATGTTCAGCGCATATTCTCAAGATAATAAAGTCGTTGTTGTTTCAAAACAAACTCAACAAGCTGAACATTTGTATAATGACGCTTTGTCGTTATATAATCGGAAAAGTTATGATTCCGCTACTACTTATTTAAAAACAGCTCTAAAGATGAATGAGAATATAAAAAATGCATATATCTTATTGGCAAATATCCAGCAAGATAAAGGGAAACCTCAAGAAGCTGTTAAAATATGGCATACCTTTGCAGGTAAAATACAGAATAAAGATAGCGCATATTATATGATTTCGAAAATATATTATGAGATAGAGAAATATGATTCAGCCTTGAAATATGCCCAAATGGCAGTCTCTTTAAATACCTCTAACTATAAAACATATTATTTGAAAGGATTGAGCAATTTTTATTTGCAAAACTATGAACAAGCCATAGAAGATTTGACAAATGCTATCACATTGAAAGAAAACGCTGCCGAATTATATAATGATAGAGGTAACGCCTTTTATAAAGTGAAAAAATATGAAGAGGCGATTGAAGATTATAATGAAGCTATTCATATTAATGGAATAGCGCTTTATTATAATAATAAAGGGAATGCCGAGTATGCAATACAAAACTTTTTTAGGGCTATTGATGATTATTCAATGGCAATTCAATTGGAAAATAATAACTATCAAACCTATATCAACAGAGGTGTTGCAAAATTGGCTTCTGCCGATTTCGAAGAAGCCTTTGATGATTTTACTAAAAGTATTCAGATCAATGACCAATCTCCAGAAGCATTTAATTACAGAGGAATTGCTTGTTTTCAGTTGAAAAAGTATCAGGATGCTATTAATGATTTTGATAAGGCGCTTCGATTAAATCCTCGTTATGGAGAGGTTTACATGCATAGAGGAAATGTGTTGGAAATGTTAAGAAAACCCGACCAAGCATGTGAAAATTGGGCAAAAGCTGTTGAGATGGGTATTGTAAAGGCAGAAGAATATATTAATAACCAATGTAAATAAGAAATAATCATGAAAAGTATCTTTTTGTTTTTTTTGTTGAGTATGATTTTCGTAATAAACGGAACAGCTCAAAATGTTGAGTTTACTAAGGAAAATTTTTCCGATAAACAGGAGCTTAAAGCAGCCTTAAAGAATATTCGTTCGGGGGATAAATTATATTCTCGCAAAACGAAAACCACTGTTCAGTATCAACAGGCATTGTCCTTTTATAGACAGGCAGAACGCTTGAATAATAATAATGTTTTGTTAAACTTGAAGATGGCAGATTGTTATTACAATACACATGAACCTGTACGTGCCGCTTTTTATGGAGAAAGAGCTTATCGATTAGATTCAACTTCTTCGTATAAAATATTATTCTTCAAAGCTTACAGTCTGCAATTACAAACTATGTTTGACGAAGCCTTGTTGTATTACAGAGCATTTGCAGCCTCTGCAGACATTACGCCTTCAGAAGAATTAGACGTGAAACAAAAAATCACTGAATGCGAAAATGGTATAATATTACTGAAAACAGGAAAAAACTGTTTCATTGATAATTTGGGAACATTCATCAATAGCGCGTATAATGAATATCTTCCTGTCCTTCTGAGAAAGGATACGCTTCTTTATTTTGTTTCACGGAGAGAACAGGGAAAAACATTATATGCCATTGATGGTAAATTTAGAGAAAATATTTACAGCTCATATAAAGAAGGCGAAAATTTTACCCTCCCTCACATTAATGACAAACTGTCAAAAAAATATGAGGCATTACATACTATTTCAAAAAACGGTCGCTATCGGATACTGTACAATTCCAAGAATGGCGGTGATTTGTATGAAAGTAAATATAAAACCAAAGGAATGCCCGATGGAGTATGGTTATACTGTAATCCCTGTGTGGAAGAACAAAAAAATGAAAGTGGAAAAATAATAGGAAAATGGATGAAACCAAAACCGAT
The DNA here is from genome assembly GCA_031257735.1 of Bacteroidales bacterium. Classification (GTDB taxonomy): domain Bacteria; phylum Bacteroidota; class Bacteroidia; order Bacteroidales; family WCHB1-69; genus JAIROC01. The sequence goes on from JAIROC010000447.1 coordinate 9,935, forward strand.
TAAGGCTGTCAATACGTCATATCATGAAACTTCTGCTGCTTTAAATGCAAGTGGTGATACTTTATATTTTAGTTCCGACCGGAAAAAAGGTTTTGGAGAACATGATATTTATATGAGCGTGCGAAATAAAAAAGGAAAATGGACGCGTCCACATAATTTAGGAAGTACAGTTAATACAGAAAAAGATGAAATTTCTGTTTCTGTTGATTCGGTAGGAAATATATATATAAGTTCTCATGGACATCAAACCATGGGTGGCTTTGATATTTTTAAAACTACATTTGAAAATGGCGCATGGTCGAGACCCGAAAATATAGGTTATCCTGTTAATACTCCATACGACGATATCTACTTTATAATGTCCGATGATGAAAAAATAGCTTACTTTTCTTCCAACAGAGATAAAGGACAAGGGGGACAGGATATCTATAGGGTTACTTTCCTTGGCGAACCTAAAATGTTCATCTATGCAACAGGAAATAACTTGCTTGCTCAACAGTCTGTTTTTAATCGCTATGAAGTACAGTCTATTGAAATAGAAAAAGAAAAGACAACCATTGTACAGGGAATTGTTATAGACGCTAAAACCAAAGAACCGATATTCTCTACGATAGAATTGTCTGATATACAACAAAGCGAAATGTTGGCAAGTTTTACTTCTGACAGCATTACAGGAAAATATACATTGATACTTCCTTCTGGAAAAAATTATGGCGTAAGCGTGAAAAAAGAAGGTTATTTATATTATTCTGAAAATTTCAATATCGCAGACTCAGCAGAATCGCAAACGATTAATCAGGTAATTTCTTTAAATAAGATAGAAGTAAACCAGAAAATTGTTTTGAAGAATATTTTCTTTGATGTAAATAAAACGACCTTAAAGCCTGAATCTGCTACTGAAATCGAAAATGTATATAAACTGATGATAGATAATCCGACGTTGGAAATTGAAATTTCAGGACATACGGACAATACAGGAGCAGCGGCAACAAATAAAAGATTATCGGAAGGACGAGCATTAGCTGTTGTCAATGCACTTAAAGAAAAAGGAATTGATCCGAGTAGAATGAAAAGTATAGGGTATGGCTTTGAAAAACCTGTTGCATCCAATAGAACGGAAAGTGGACGCGCCCAAAACAGAAGAACCGAGTTTAAAATTATAAGGAAATAAAGTAAAAAGTCAGGACGCGAAAAAGCAAATTTCATTGTCTACAAAAATAGAGACAAATCAGCATGAGATAATATTTCCTTTGTTGATTTATATCCAAGGGTAAATATTTCTCTGCTTTTTTCGACGTCGAAGATTTCGTAAGTTGCTATGTTTTCAGGTTCTATGAGGATGTCGCAAAGAGCTTTGTCTTGCAGTATATTTGCTTTGGACATGAAATGATAAGTTCTTCCGATTATTCCACGAAGGTTTTTATTGTAGTCTTTGGCAACGAAAGGACTTGCATTTATACCGATAATATATTGACAATCGTGATAAATTGTTCCGACAGGAAAATTTTTTAAAACACCGCCGTCTACATAATGCACACCGTCAATCACAGTCGGTTTAAACAGTATAGGTAAACTGCTGGATGCAATAATAGGGTCAATTAAAATTCCTTTTTCAAAGATAGTTGATTTTCCATGATCAAGGTCTGTGGCGACAATCCTCATAGGGATAGATAATTCTTCAAATGTTTTTGCTTTTAGTTTCTTTTGTAGAAACTCTTTAAACAGCTCCATCTGAAAGAGTCCGTCTACAGGAAATTGTATTTTGGCAAATTGAGAAAATGTTACATCATAAAAGATTTCGCCGATTTCGTCAGGAGTATATCCATCAGAATAAAGAGCGCCAACAATTGCGCCCGCACTTACGCCTGAAATAATATCAGGTTTTATTCCATATTCTTCCAATGCCTTTAATGCCCCCGCATGAGATAATCCTTTAATGCCTCCCCCACTTAATGCAAGTCCTGTCTTATACTTAGATCGCTTCTGTTTCAATGTTATCATTACTTATTTTACTTTTGTCAATACAAGATAATTGTTTGTTGCTACAAAGATAACACTTTAATTGAAAATTGAAAATTGAAAATTGAAAATGAACTGATGAATGATGATGTCCGACTAATGGAGTCATTGCGAGCGTAGCGAAGCACCCGTAAGAGCAGCGTAGCTAATCCCTGACCATAAACGCATTGATTGTTAGGGATTAGCTCCGCTGCTCTTACGGGTGCTTCAGTTGTGCCTCTTTCGCAATGACGGTGTTGGGGAACTATTCATTCTATTCATTCCGCGTTGTCGGACGGGGATTAGCTACGCTGCTCTCCGCTTCACTTCGGGTCTGATTCAGACAAATAACGGCGTTGTTTAGTCATCATTGTGCGTTAGCTCATTTTCAATTTTCAATTGTTGAAGTTTTCAATTAATTCAAGTATCCCCATTATTAATGATAAGGCTGCCGTAATTTCATTATAAATAGGGATGGCATATAAGGAAGAAAACATCTACTTTTGCACGACAGATTTAAATAAGGATTTTATATTTCAAAATTAGATTATAAATGCGTAAGATAATTGTAGTTTTTTGTTGTTTGTTTTCATGTATTGGGTTGAGTTCGGTGTCGGTTTATGCTCAGAAGAAAGATAGGAGAGTAAAAGACAGTACATCGGTATGGACGCATACGGTTAATACGGAAGAAAGTCAGAGAGCAAATGCGAAAAACCATAAACTTCAAATAGGAGGATATGGAGAAATAAGTATGCACCGATTTTTTTACAGTGATGATTTTAATCGTTTTCGTTATCCGGATCAATATAAGTCGGCGAAAAGTCGCGGACAATTTGATATGCCTCATGTCGTATTTTTTATTTCCTACAATTTTGGGAAAGGATGGAGTGTTTCGTCCGAGATAGAATTTGAACATGGAGGAAGCGGTTCTACGATAGAAATTGAAGAAGAAGAATTTGGAGAATACGAACAGGAAGTCGAAAAAGGCGGAGAGATAGCCTTAGAACAATTTTGGATACAGAAACGTTTTTTCGACGCTTTGAATCTTCGGATAGGACATATCATAGTCCCGATTGGCGTAACAAATCAATATCATACTCCGATAGAATTTTTCACGGTACTCCGTCCGGAAGAAGAAAATACAATTCTTCCTTTAACATGGCACGAGACAGGCATCAGTCTTTGGGGCGAAGCCGGTAAATGGAAATACAATGTGATGTTTATCGCAGGATTGGATGCAGAACGGTTTAGCGATAAAAATTGGATAAAGAAAGGTAGTGTTTCCCCTTACGAGTTTAAAATTGCAAATGCTTACGCAGGCGCTTTTCGGGTGGAAAACAATTCTGTAAAAGGTTTGCGGTTGGGATTAAGCGGATACTATGGGCACAGCGCAAAAAATAGTTTGAAAGCGGATAGATATAAAGATCTTACGGGTGCAGTTGCTATTGGCAGTTTCGACGCAACTTATGATGATTATCATCTTATCGCACGGGGAAGCATTACGTATGGACATTTGGGGGATTCGCGAGAAATTTCTGTCATTAATAGAAATTCATCTAAAAATTCGCCTTCGCCGCGAACAAATATAGCTTCGGAGGCTTTGTGTTATTTTGTTGAGGCGGGTTATGATATTTTTTCATTTATTCCCAAACTTAAGGAACATAAGTTTTATCTTTTCGGGCATTTCGGCTATTACAATTCCATGTTCGGAACGGAAAAGGAAATCTTGGCGGATGCGCGTTTTGAACGCTATATTGTAACGGGAGGTATCAATTATTTTCCGATACCGCAGATTGCAATTAAGGCGGAATTTTCTTCCCGATTATTCAACAGTCCTTATAATACGGAGAATACGGTTTCTTTGGGCGTTGTGTATGCAGGATTATTTAATAGATAATAAAGTAAAGTAAAATAATAATAGTCATTAATAATATAAAATAATAAAGTGATGAGAAGTAAATTTATAAAAATTGTAGTAGTTTTATGGGCTTGCGTATTGGTGGCAGGTCTACAGTCATGTAAAAAGGATCCCAATCCGGATACACCAACAACTCCGGATACACCAACAACAAGTAAGAATACGGAGTTATTGGAAATAATAAAGAATTATACCAATAATACGGTTATCAAAACGTATGAATTATTAGCAGACAAATCTATGGAATTGTTGGAAGCCTGTAAAACCTTACAGGCGTCGCCAACAGATGCGAATGTACTAGCAGCAACCCAGAAATGGATAGAAGCCCGTAAATATTGGGAAATGTCGGAAGCATTTCTATACGGTCCTGCCGAATATAACAGTCTAGACCCGCGTATAGATTCGTGGCCCCTTGCCAAAGCATTATTAGATAATTATTTGAATAAAGATATGTCTAATGTAGACGCTGCTTATGTACGGACTTATTATGGCGAGAGTTTGATAGGATTTCATGCCATTGAATATGTAATTTTTGAAGGTGGACAGCCCAAAGACGTAACCAAAATTACGGCTAATGAACTTATATATTTAGTTGCGGTTGCCGAAGTATTACAGGGAGACTGTATTCGTTTGGAAGCATCATGGTCGGAGGATATCAGTTCGGCAAAACAGGCAATATTGGATGATGCCGAATTGGAAATATCCGCCAATTTTGGTTGGGAAATGATAAATGCAGGTTCTGCTGGAAGTCGTTTCAAAACGCCTGTTCATGCTGTTCAAGAAATAGTTGGCGGCTGTCAAACCATTGCCGATGAAGTAGGAAATGAAAAGATTGCTGATCCTTACAAATCAAAAAATGTGCTTGATGTAGAATCATGGTACAGTTGGAATTCCTTAATAGACTTTACCGACAATATTTACAGTATACAAAATTCCTATTTGGGAGGTATGGAAAACTACAGAACAGGACGTTCTTTATCTGATTATGTAAAAAGTAAAAATCCGCAATTAGATACAGACATTCGCAATGCCATACAAAATGCTATTACCAAAATTCAGGCAATACCTGCTCCATTTAGAAATCAACTTAATAATGCTGCAAGCGCTCCCGCTATTGAAGAAGCTATGGACGCCTGCAATCATCTGGAACAACAACTTTCTTTAATTAATGGTATTGTAATTGCCGAATAATATAATACAATAAAGTAGAAAAATACATGTTATTTATCCACATCAGGAGATTTCCTGGTGTGGATTCCTGTATTTACAAATAAATAATATTTAAACTATACTTAAATGAGAAAACAAATACTGCTACTCGGATTAATAATACCATTTATATTGATCTCCTGTAAAAATGATAACTCCAATGCAAATGAACAGACAGGATTATCAGAAGAATATTATTCGGGCGGACGTAATGGTACGGTGTTCAATCAAACAACCCTTGCCTACGAACAACCCGCTCCAGCTATTAAAAATTTGGCAGCATTCAAACGTGGCGAAAAAATGTTTGAAACAAAATATGTTCCAGGTTCAGGAACGCCCTTTTCGGGATTGGGACCTGTTTTTATTCGACATTCCTGTATCACCTGTCATCCGGGATATGGACGTTCTAAACGTGTAACAACTTTTAATTCGGATGAATACGGCAATGGGTATTTGGTGATGATACATAATCCTGACGGTACTATTTGTAGCAGTTTTACAGGTATGCTGCAAACAAGAGCTACCGCGCCTTATCTACCGCCTGTGGACGAATCAGGAATAAATATTGTTTGGCATGAGTATACAGATCAGTATGGAAATGCGTATCCCGACGGAACAAAATACAGCCTTATCTATCCCAAAGTTACCATTGAAAGAAGTAAAATATTATTGGATGTTCCCAATGATTACCAAGTAAGTATTGAAGGAACGATTGGTATTTACGGTACGGGATTGTTAGACGCTATTTCGGATAATGACCTTATTGCGCAACGAGATTTGGAAGCAGCACGCGGATATTGTATGGGTATGTTGGGACCGATGATTACGGAAGCCGACGGCAGTCAGCATCCCGGACGTTATACTTATGGTTGTACGCGTGGAACATTACAAAATGGACCGGGATCAAATGCTTTATGGAATATCACCAATGTAACGCGTCCGGATAGAAATACGCTTTACGCAACAAAAGCATGGATAGAAAAAATGGCGGAGATGAAATTAGATACTATCGGCTTTGCAGGCGGTTTTTCCCAGACGGAAATGAGCATGGCGGATTTTGATGATTTTATGATATGGCATCGCGGGTTGGCTGTTCCTGCTGCGCGGGATTTGGACAATCCCGTTGTGCAGGAGGGGAAATCCATATTTTATTCCATCGGTTGTACGGCTTGCCATAAACCTTCATGGACAACAGGAACAGATAAATATATCCCCGATTATTCCAATCAAAAGATATGGCCCTATTCAGATTTGTTGATGCACGATTTAAATATGGTAGAACCCGGATTGCGAAAAAAATGTCGTACCACACCTTTATGGGGACGGGGATTATCCTTTTTATGCGCAGGACATACAGACAGATTACATGATTTAAGAGCGCGTAACACCGAAGAAGCTATCTTGTGGCACTTTGGAGAAGCAGAACCTTGTCGCGAAAAATTCCGCAACCTGACCAAAGACAAAAGAGAAGCTTTGATTAAATTTTTGGAAGCAATATAATAAGATGTCATGAAAAGTTCCGCTCTTATAAAGAAAATAGTTTTTGGTTTTTTGGCAGCCATGTTGATTATATTAGCGGCGGCGACAGTTATAGAGAGGATAAAAGGAACGGCATTTGTTTCCATGTATATTTATGGTTCATGGGCGTTTGTTGGCTTATGGTTTGTGATAGCGGGCAGCGGACTTGCTTATCTCTTACAACAAAAGACCTATAAGCGTCCTATTGTTTTTCTTTTGTATGTCGCTTTTATTGTGATATTGTTGGGAGCATTCCTGACGTTTACAACCAGCACACAGGGACGTTTGCATTTGCGAACAGGTAAACCTGTAAGTACGTTCGTCGAACAGAAAAATAATACGCAGCGTACATTGCCCTTTGAGATTACGCTTTCCAAGTTTCAGATAGAATATTATCCCGGAACACAAGCGCCTTCCGATTATGTGAGCACGATTAAAATTAAGTCGAATAATCAGGAAGAAACAACAGGACGAGTGTCAATGAATGTTGTTTTTGAAAAAGATGGATTTCGATTTTACCAGTCGGGTTATGACCCCGATGGACAGGGGTCAATATTGCTTGTCAAGTCGGATAAATATGGATTACCTCTTACCTATCTGGGTTATTTATTGCTTTTGATTGGTATTGTCGGTTACTTTTTTTCCAGAAAGACAGGATTCCGTACTTTGCTTCATCATCCAATACTGAAACGCACCCATATACTTGCAGGCTTTCTTTTGATAACAGGAGGATGTCTGATGGCGGAAAATAAACATACAATCCCCAAAGAAACAGCCGAAAAATGGGGAGAATTACAAATGCTCTATAGAGACAGAATTTGTCCCGTAGAAACTTTTGCGAAAGATTTTACGCTGAAACTGTACGGAAAATCAACATATCAATCATTATCATCCGAACAGGTATTGTTGGGATGGATGTTTTATCCCGCAGAATGGAAAGATGAACCCATTATCAAGATAAAAGACAAGGGCGTTAGAAAACTGCTTGGAATAGAAGGCAAATACGCATCCTTTTCCGACTTCTTTTCCAACGGGAAAGACTATAAATTAGCAGAACCGTTACTGAGAATACGTTCAGGAGAAAATCTTAAATCGAACAAAGATATTATTGCGGCAGACGAAAAAATACAGTTACTGTTTATGCTGCAAATGGATGTACTCTTAAAAATCTTTCCGCATGAATATGAAGGAGAATTGTTCTGGTATTCTCCCGCAGACAAATTAGCGGAAAATATTTCGGAAGATGAACAACTGCTTATTCAGGGATGTTTTGACCTGTTGAAAGAATACGCTACTGCCGAAGATTGGGCGTCAATGGCATTAACCTTGGATAAACTTAAATTATTTCAAAAGAAATCAGGCGGGGAATTGTTGCTTTCGTCGCAAAAGATAGGAGCAGAGCATCTATACAATAAAATAAACAGCATAAAACCCCTTGCCTTTGCCAATTTGTTTATTGGATTGCTTGCTATGGTCTACTTTTTTAGAAGAGAGACCAAACGTTCCAACCCTCGCACAACCTCTTTCAGAATTATTTCTCTGCTGTTAAATCTTATCTTGATAGCGGGCGGGTTATTTATTCTTTTTTCGATGGGTTTGAGGGGATATATAAGTGGGCGTATACCTTTGGGAAATGGATTTGAAACGATGCAATTCTTGGCAGTGTGCGTTTTAGTACTTGCTTTTTTGTTTCAGCGAAGACTGTTTTTGTCGCTTCCTTTTGGATTTATTTTTTCGGGATTGGTTTTATTGGTGTCAGGTTTGGGGGCGTCCAATCCGCAAATCACGCAATTACAACCTGTACTTTTATCGCCATTGCTCAGCATACATGTATCGTTGATTATGATGGCTTATACCTTGTTTGGGTTTATTACGCTCAACAGTATAGCGGCATTTTTATGTATCCTCTTCGGTAATACAAAAGAAGTCGAAGCTACTAACAACAGGGTATTACAATTATCTGTCATCAGTCGGATTTTACTGTATCCGGGTGTATTTTTGTTAGCGGCGGGAATATTTGTAGGTGCGGTATGGGCGGAAGTCAGTTGGGGAACTTACTGGTCTTGGGATCCCAAAGAAACCTGGGCCTTGATTACAATGATAATATATGCTCTGCCTTTACATTCCGAAAGTTTAATCCGATTTAATCGACCATTTTTCTTTCATGTTTATGCGGCGTTTGCGTTTCTGTCCGTCCTGATGACCTATTTCGGAGTGAACTATCTGCTGGGTGGCATGCACAGTTACGGCGGAGAAGGAGGTTTAATTTCTACCTTTATCGTTCTTGGGTCTGCTTTGGTTATTTTTGTACTTATTCCCCTATTGGCATTCTTCAAACAAAGAAATAAGTAAACATGCTTGTCCAAATTCTCGCAATTCAAACAACCTATTGCAGGGAATAGTAATGAAAATAAAGATAGCGTTATATTTTTCACAGTATGAGCAAATCGTTCATCTTTTTTATGTACTTTTGCGCACGAATAAAAAACACAATATATGAAACATAATTTGTTCACAACAAAAATGAAGCTGTCGGACTTACTTTTTACCGACTATAATTTGATTTTAATTTTATCTCGGTTTGGTATAAAACTCGGATTTGGGGAGAAAAGCGTGGAAGAGGTATGTCAGAAATACCATATTTCTCCGCATCTTTTTTTGGTAGTGGCTAACGTTACTACCTACAACGAATATTTTCCCGACGAAGGCGAAATTATTTCATTAAACGTAAATGAACTGATTGATTATTTACAGGCTTCTCATACTTACTACTTGGAAGATAAAATCTTTTCCATCGAAAATCAATTGAATAGTTTATATTCCAAAAAAGAAGAACGATACGGAGAGATGATTGGTCAATTCTTTTCTGAATATAAAAATGAAGTAGTTAATCACTTTGCCTACGAAGAAAATACAGTATTTCCATACGTGAGAGATTTACTGAAACAAAATACACATGTCAATTATCACATTAATCAATTTGAAAAAAATCACAGCAACATAGAAGATAAATTAACCGACTTAATTAATATTCTCATTAAATATCTTCCCGAAAACGACAGAAATAAAGAAAGAGAAAATGTTCTGTTCAATATTTTTCTTTTTGCTAAAGATTTGAATAAACACATATTGATAGAAAACAAGGTATTGGTTCCCTGTGTCAAACTAATAGAAGAACAGTATGAGCAACAATAACTTTTATAGAATCGTAATTGTAGAACCTTCTCCCATAGTTTTTATTGGATTGAGCAGTTTGTTACAGACAAACGGTGAGTTTTCTATCGCAGGACACATGGAAAATCTTGCCCATTTCAAAGAACGATTACGTGCTTTTCATCCTGATATACTAATTATTAATCCTATCGTCATTGATTTTGACAAACAGTTTTCCTTACGAAGTTTATTTCAGGAGACGCCTAATGTTGTTCTGATTGCTTTAGTATACAATTATTTTGATAATAACATATTGCGACAGTATAATGGCATAATTGAAATTTGTGATAAAAGTGGAACTATTGAAAATACATTACGTAACGCTCTCTTTTCCCCCATAGAAAAAAAAGAAACAGTTGATAACGGCGACTTAACCGACAGAGAAATAGATGTACTCGTTGCCGTGGCAAAAGGATGGATGAACAAAGAAATTGCAGATAAACTAAATATTTCTATTCATACCGTCATCTCCCACCGAAAAAATATCACACGGAAAACAGGAATAAAATCCGTATCAGGATTGACAGTCTATGCTTTAATTAATAACCTGATTAATAGCAACGAAGTTTAATTGATTGTAAAAAAGTAAAGAATATGTGGTTTGGTATTGTTACGCTGATTATTTCATTGATTTCGCTGTGTGCAGATGTGGTTTTATATCGTTTCTTTAGACATTGTTTTCCATTGCTGGGGAAAATTGTGGGAATTATTGGACTGTTATCTTTCATTTATTTAGTGATATTTATTGTATTCTTTCTGTTGCGGACAGAAAGTTTTCACACACTAAGATGGGGACTTTTTGTTTTTTTGTGCCTGTCAATTCCGAAACTTATATTCTTTGTTTATTGGTTGATCGCCGTTCTTCCCCTGACTTTTTTTCCTGCTTTTCACAGAGTAAGTATGTATATGGGTATCGGAATAGAATTGTTATTATTTCTGTCCATACTGTATGGCAGTTTTATCGGGCATACAATTATCAGGGTGAAACATATCATTATTGAAACTGAACGTATACCTGCGCCTTTCGACGGATTTAGAATTATACAATTTTCCGACACTCACCTCGGGACTTTTGGAAATAAGACCAAATTTATAAAACGGGTTGTTGATAAGATTAACGAACAAAAACCTGATATGGTTGCTTTCACAGGAGATTTAATTAATAATCACACTTCCGAACTGCTTCCTTTCATGTCTGTTTTGTCCCAGATTAAAGCAAAATATGGCGTTTATTCTGTTTTGGGTAATCATGACTATGGCGACTATTACAGATGGAAAAATAAAAACGAAAAAACGGATAACCTTAATCGTTTGATAACATGCCAAAAAGAAATGGGTTGGATACTGCTGAATGATGAAAGTCAATATATTTATGTCGGTAATGACAGTATCGCTATAGCAGGCGTTCAAAATTGGGGCGACCCGCCTTTTAAACAATATGGAGATTTGCAAAAAGCATATAAAGATATAGATACAAATGTTTTCACTGTTTTGCTTTCTCACAATCCTATACATTGGCGTGCGGAAGTACTTCCGCTTACTGCCATTGATTTGATGTTGGCTGGACATACACACGCAGCACAAGTCAGAATTGGAAATCTTTCTCCTGCCAAATTACGTTATGACGAATGGGCAGGATTATATCATGCAGAAAATAGATACCTTTATGTCAATCAGGGACTAGGAAGCGTCTTTTTCCCTATAAGAGTAGGAGCGCATCCTGAAATAACACTCATTGAACTAAAAACACTTCATTAATTGAAAATTGAAAATTGAAAATTGAAAATGAGCTACGCTGCTCTTACGGGTGAAAATTAGTGTCTGTCTATATAGTCGCAATATTTCCAGATAATGAAGCAATCCTTGTCCGACAGCGCGTCATTGCGAGCGGGTATATCTTTCAAATAAACAAAAGGGAATGACGTTTATACTATGCGCAGTTTACGGTATGGGATAAACAGAAACGGCTGAAAGCCGTAAATCAATAGCGTTGG
>JAIROC010000579.1 GCA_031257735.1 Bacteroidales bacterium
GGTATTGCGCGAGGTAGCCGGTAGCGTCTGGCGCAAAGAGAACGACCTGAAAGACATGAAAACGGAACTTGCCGCATTAGACCGAAAAATACAACTCTCGCTGAAACCCGTTGACCAAAACGGAGAAAACAATTCGCAGAAAAACAGCGTTCAGCAGACCCCTCCCCATAGGGGAGGGGCAAAAGAAATGATAGACGACAGGCTGACTGTCGGCAGCATACCGAAATATAATGAAAATCAATCATCAAAAGGATTCAAATTATGACTTACGAAGATTTAAAACAGCGACAAAGTTGGACTTTGGAACAAAAAATTGACCATGCCGTAACGGTTGTTTCCTCTTTTATGGAAAAGGTTCAGGGAAAGGTCTTTGTATCCTATTCCGGTGGAAAAGACAGTTTATGTACACTGGATATTATTCGGCGTTTCATAGACAGGGATATTCCGGCGGTCTTTTGCAACACAGGGAATGAGTATCCGGAAGTAGTAAAATTCGTCCGGCAAACGGAAAATGTAACCATTATCCGTCCCGAACTTAATATCCGGCAAATTGTTGAGAAATACGGTTTTCCGCTCATTAGCAAAGAACAGAGCCAGTATATCCGGCAGGCAAAGCACACGCACAGCGAAAAGTTAAGCAATTCGGCTATCCACTGTGCATCCTTGGCGTCGCTCTTGCGCCCGGGCATCTGTTTTATGTGCAACGGATTGACTAATTTCAAGTCGAAGCCCTCTTCCCATAGTATGTCCTATATTGGAATCCAGTAGGTTGATGTGCTTTCCATGTCTACACGTTTTACTTTTTCCGACTTCAAATAATCGCCAAGTGAACGTATCGAACCGGTCGTTGTCGAAAATTCTTTTACTACTGAATAACTTTTTCCGTCGTAAATCGCACAAAATATACTATCTTTGTACACGTCTAAACCTGATGTCTTCATATTATATTTGCTTATTATTATTACCCTGCAAATATAAGAAAATTAATCGATTGGACAGATTGGCGAGGCTGATGTGCTCACCAATTTTTATGCGTTTGTGTATAATTGAATATTTTATGCTAACTTTGCAGGCGCAAAAAACAAGAAACTTTGAGATGGAGAAGCGGTTTTTCGCTTCTTCTCGAAAAGACCAATTATTAAATTGTTTCATAAAGTGAGATTTTCGTTTGTAAAAACATTTTATATTGTATGTTTTGTAGCCACGAGCAAAAAAGACATAGTCTCCATTAAGTTGAGCCGCAAGTTAGGGCTTCGCCAAAAGACCTATTGGTATTTTAAGCGCAAGGTTATGATCGGATGGCATTTGATGAATGTCTCTATTTTTGAAAATTTAATTATGCACGTAATAAACGTTAAACCGTATTATTTATACACCTAATTTGATAAATATAATATTATGAATTTTGATTCTCTAAATCCTTTTGAGTTGTATGAGCATTATTCTGTGCCTAGCATCTTTAGCCCGCTATCTGATTTACTAATTGGTTTAGTCACACCGCACCTAGGGGAGCATGTCATGGATTTGGCATGTGGTACAGGCATTTTAGCTAGAAAAATAGCACCACTTGTTGGAAATGTTGGTAGAATAGTTGCTGTAGACATTAATTCGGAGATGTTAATGGTTGCGCGAAAACAACCTCAGCCACAAGGAGCAGTCATTGAATGGATCGAAAGTGATGCCGCCACATTAGATATTCCTAATGAACAGTTTGACCTTATCCTATGCCAACAGGGATTGCAGTTTTTCTCCCAGCAAGAAATAGTATTAAGTCGTACTAAAAACTTTTTGCGACAAGGTGGTCGATTAGTACTTGCCGTATGGCAAGATATTGAGCAGCAACCGATATTTTCTGAATTTGCAAAAATGGAAGCTCAACATCTCGAACCTCTTGGAGTTAGTTACAACGAATTAGTAGCTCCGTTCTCTCTTGGAAATGCAAAACGTATTGAGAAACTTTTAGATGCAGCAGGTTTTATAAAAACAAGCATAGTATCCCGTTCTGTAAATGTCCAATTTCCATCACCTGAAACTTTTGTCAGAAATATGGAGATGGCTTACGGGGCTATTATTCCGGAATTTATTCGAGATCCTAATAAATTTGCTGTATACCTTGACAATATAGAGGCACAAGCTAAAGACTTGGTACAACGTTACACCAGAGATAATACTGTTTGTTTTAAAATGCCAACTTATTTTGCCATAAGTACTAATTGCTAAATAAATAGTTTACATAATAATAAGCAGTTTGAAGATATTAAAGTAAAAAGACTATATGCATAACAAACAAAGACAAATTACAGTTCAAGATTATCCATATCTTGTTTCTGAATATCTTAAAAAAAGAGATATGTATAAATATAGGGCTGATAATACAGTTCTTTTTAATCAATTTTGTAACAATTACGACGGGAGAATAATTACGAATAGAGGCCGTAACCAAAATGTATATATTGGATATCCATGGTGTAAAACTATCTGTCCGTTTTGCGTTTACACTTCTGGTCGAATAGATAAGCCGGCAAGTATTGAAGAATATGTTGATTTACTTACAATTGAATCAAAACTTCTTGGTCTTTCATCTGGTCAGACAACTTCACTCTATTGGGGAGGCGGCACTCCAACAATGCTTGATACTTCTTCTTTAAAATATTTCCTGCAAAAGACTTCTGGGTTACTTTCATTTTCGGAAAATGCTGTTGTTACAATCGAAAGCAATGTTGAAAATCTTACAACTGAGAAGTTAGATGTGATGGCAAAATATGCAAACAGGTTAAGTATAGGAGTACAACGTTTTACAGACATTAATAGATTAAAACTTGGTCGGAACACAAAACAACAACAGGTAATAGATGCACTGAAATTAGCAGCTCAGTATTTTGACAACATCAATATAGATATTATATATGGCGTTGACAAAGACTCTGTGGAATCAATAATGACTGAATTGTCTTTTATGATTGATATTGGAATTCGTTCTGCAACTTTATATAAACAGGAGTTTTTTGTTAATGGTCTACGTAGCCATACTTACAAGGCGTATATGCCAAATAATGTAGAGTGTGCTAAAATTCATGAAGCGGCAAGTGTTTTTTTATCTGAAAACGGTTTTATAGAACAGCCTATAGGTTGGTTTAGGAAAGAAGATGTTCGCTTAGCCAACTGGAAGTCGCGACTTGATGGTTGGGGGGAATATCCTGATTATTTTGGACTTGGGCCTAACGCTTACAGCCATTTAGATAATATGTACATTAAAAATACAGATGTGTATAATGACTATAAAACAGAATTAACAAATAATAGACTTCCTGTCAATAGGTATCGCAATAAAAGTTTGATTGAAAAAGGGGTTCAGTTATTTGTTCGTAAATTTAGATTAAATCAAAGAATTGCAAAAAATGATTTAATATTTTCTTTTGTAGAGTATCCGAACTTTTTTGAAGAACTACAGAACCTTTTTCAAAGCCAATTGTATGTATTGTTTTTTGAAAATGAAAATGATGAATTCATTTTAAGAAGACAGTACTACACTATAATTAATTGGATTATAAATGACATATGTGAGATTGCATGCAAACATGTCCGTTGAATAGTTTTAACACTTAAAATAAATATAAGATTTGTTCTGTTTTCACGACGGTTTAAATATTAATAATATTGAGATTAAAGGATTTATTAAAATAATATAATGATGAAAAATAACGATTACTCGTACAATATTATCTCTGTGTATAATCATTTAAAAATTAATGTCGGATATGATGGCATTGTTTTTCTAAAATGCCATACATTAGGTAATGATTTTATTCTTGCACAGGACAGTAAACAAGCATTGCAAGTCTTGCCTGATTTATGTAAGCGGCGAATTGGAATCGGTGCCGATGATGTTATTCTGTTTAATATGTTTAATGAAAATAATTACTCTATGAGGATAATAAATCCTGATGGAAGCAAGTGCAAAATTTGTGGAAATGCTTTAATAAGCTTTGGTAGTTTTCTTTTCTACTCCACCAATATGGAGAGTGTTAATATAATCACAAGCGTTGGAGAAAAAAAAATTAGTATAAACCGTAATGATGGAACTATTCATTGTAATATGGGGAATATTAAATCTACGGATGTACATGAATATACAATAACTATTGAAGGAAAAGCGTATACCATTTATCACATAAATATTGGAACACCACATACAATAATATATACTGATAATCTATATGATTTGGATATAGCTCGGATAGGACCTTCAATTGAAAAACACAAATTATTCCCAAATCGCACTAATGTGATGTTTGCCCAAATACAAAATTATCAAAAAATCTTTTTGAGATGTTGGGAAAAAGGTGGTACGGGTGAAACTTTGGCTTGCGGAACTGGTGCTTGTGCAACAGCTTTAATTTCACAAAAGCGTGGCTTAGTAGGAAACAATGTTGATGTAGTATTTCAATTGGGAGCACATAGAATAAAGCAACATCACGATACTGTAGAACTCATTGGAAAAGGCACTCTTATATCGTGTGGCTTTGTTTAAAATGTTCTCTTTTTTCCCTTGCCGCCCCTGTCGTAGGTCAAGGTTTTGTGTGCGGACTTGTTTGGATGATAGCCGTATGAATATTCTCGGAAATAAGGATCTATCTTGGGTGATATGGCTAGCACCACCGACATCTGTGTTATTCTGTCCTCTATGTTGGATATATCCAATGGGCGTTTGCCACCGTTTGTTTTCGGAATTTCTATAAACTTAATGATTATCGTATATGATACCTAATTCATTTTTGTATGAAACCGAAGCCACTAGCACCCGCTCAAACTGCTGCTCGCCAAAGTATCTGCGATTGAATTTGTAACAAAACTCATTCAAATAATTTTGCAGATATTCGGGCTTTATATCGTGGAAAATAACAAGCAACACCCTTTTTGCATTGCTTATGGCAATGTGAACCCACGGCAAGGCCCTTCCAATCAACTCTTTCGGAATAACTTTCGGACGATGTTTGGCTGTCAGCATACATAAATTGGTATATGATGTCGAAGCACATCCGTATCTACTTCCGCGTCTTTACTGATATTTGCTAAAACTTGATTATTAATGGTGTTTGCCTGTAAATTGTCTTTAACAATCATCTTGATACGGTTAACTTTGCGAGGCTTGCCTTCCGTTTTTTTACTTTCTTCAGGTTTGACCGGCACGCTTTCTGCCATTACCAAAACCTAGCTCTTTTTCTGACTGCCGCGCCCGCGCTTCAATGGTTTGTCTTTTTCACTTTCAGAAACTTCCGTGCTGAAAAAACCTTCGTCCAGTTCAATGATTCCTTCCAGTACGTATTGCGAATCGCGTCTGCCCATTACGAAACGCAATTTGTGCAACAGCGCCCAAATCGGCTCATAATGTTTATGCCCCAACTGCCGTTGCAATTCTTTAGCCGAAAAACTTTTCCTGGTTGATGTCAGCAAATGAAACGCTACAAACCAGTAGCGGAACGGCAGGCGAGAGCGGTGCATTATAGTATTGGCTCGCAAGCCATGACGATATTTGCACTTCTTACACTCGTAGTATTCCCTGTCCGATTTCCAATAATGCTCCCTGCTGCCGCAATGGGGGCACACAACATCCTGTTTTTCCCGCATCGCTTTCCATTTGGCTTTACAACTTGACTCGTCTAGAAATGTTGTACTGAAATTCAATAGATTCATATCAATATTCCTTCTTATTGTATGACGCAAAGGTAGTAATTTCTTGTTAGGTGTGTAATACGATATTCATTAAACTTAAACTCATTCGATTCCACAGACGATAGAAATTCTTACGCATATTTTCATTATTCGTTTGCATATCAACTCCGTCTATGCCTGAACTGCCTATCTCACCCCCTCTGCTCCTGTCCAGCAGGAACATTCATCACTACTAGAATGACGAGTTTTTAGATGTGCTATGTATAGTTTCCATTTTTCTCTTGTTTTCATCTATTGATCAGTGAGTTTGCCTATTTATACCTATAATTTCGCCAAAAAAAATATTTATTTGCGTGTAATCTGAAAAATTTCATGTATCTTTGCCCCGCAAAATTTCGTTGTCTTAGTTTATATATTTTTTATAGCGTAAAGATAGGATTTAGAAGTTTTGAATGGATTTAAGGATTAATATAGATAGATAAAATAATGACAAAGAATATTTTTTTAGACAAATTGTTTGATGGAATGCATATAGAAAAAATTAATGATAAGTCTCTATGCATAAAAGGTATATCTTGCCATACGGATGATATAAGAGAAGGGTATCTTTTTGTTTGCCTTCCCGGATATGTCGCAATAGGTGGCGAGAAAAGGACTGATACTCATCACTTTGCTAAAGAAGCAATTACTAAGGGAGCAATTGCCTTAGTTTGTCAGCAAGATAGAAAGATAAACTTCGACAATTCTGATATACCTATTTATTATACTAATGATGCATGGTCTGCCTTATCTCTATGTTCGTCTCGTTTTTATGATCAACCATCAAAAGATTTACGTGTAATCGGCATTACTGGCACAAATGGGAAGACTACGTTGGCATATATGGTTGAGGCAATATTGCAATATGCGAATAAAAATGTTGGTGTAATAAGTACTATAAATCGCAGGTTCAAAAATTTGATAGTGCCAAGTGTCAATACAACACCCGAAGCTAATAAAATTCATCAATTTATGAGAGACTCTTTAAATCTCGGTGCAGAATATATTGTTATGGAAGTAACATCACATGCATTAGAACTGAAAAGAGTTAAAGATATTAAATTTGATATCTGTGTATTTACAAACCTTAGTCAAGATCATTTGGATTTTCATGGTACTATGGAAAATTATTTCAATGCAAAGAAAAAACTTATTCAAATGGTAGACGAGCAACAGGGTATGATTATTACAAATGTAGATAATGAATACGGATATGAGATAAAAAATCATATAAAAAAAGGGAAATTAATCTCTTTTGGTATTCAAAATCCAGACGCAGATATGCGTGCAGTTAATATTGATTTTTCAATAAAAGGAACAGTGTTTGATATCCATTACAAAAAGCAAGTTCATAGGTGCTTTATCAATACAATAGGTGAACATAATGTATCAAATGCCCTTGCGGCAATTGCTGTTGGAGTTTCGCAAGGCATAAATATAGATATATGTGCGAATGCATTAGCGGAAACCGTAGTTCCAGGAAGATCTCAATTTGTCTCCACAAATAAGCCATTTAGCGTTGTTGTGGATTTTGCGCATACTCCTGATGGTATAGAGAAAACGCTTTGTTCAATAAGGTTGGCAAATCCAAGAAGAATTATTTGCATTTTCGGATGTGGCGGTAATAGAGACAAAACAAAACGTCCAATAATGGGGAAAATGGTTGATAAACTCGCTGATTATATTATTGTAACATCAGATAATCCAAGGGATGAGAACCCTAACGATATTATAGAAGATATAAAAAAGGGTATTAATAGAGACCAAGATGTAGACTTTATAACAGATCGTTATGAAGCCATAAAGAGAGGATTATTGATAGCATCAGAAAACGATATTGTAATCGTTCTAGGAAGAGGGCATGAAGAATACCAGACAATACGTGGGAAAAAAGTACCCTTTTCTGATGTGAAAGTTATTGATGAAATACTTAATTCTCATAATAATAACATGAATCTAATATAATGAAGTTTCTTAATCGTTTTCATAATAGCATTGAAGCTATCAGATCGCATCACTGGAAATATTATGTTGATCTGTTTTCGTCATGTAACTATAGTTGTAAATATTGTTTATATCGAGGTGTTAATCTCAATCAAAGTACGCGATGCGTCATATCTATTGAAGACCTAGAGCAAGAAATGAAGAATCTTAGCGAAACAGGAATTGTATATCTTGGAGCAAGAGCTGATGTGTATCAAAAAGGTGCTGAACTAAAAAAAACGAGAGAGGCATTATCTATTTTTCTATATCATAAAACTCCAGTGTTTATTGTTACCAGATCCCCTGAAATTATGGTTGATATAGATTTACTTCAGGAAATGTCTAAACACAGTTTAATAGAGGTCTCTATAACAATAAACACAAAGAATGAAAAATTTCGAACACAATTTGAACATAGAACAGTTAAGCATGAGGAAAGGCTTGCTTTAGCTAAAAAACTTACTCAAAAGGGAATACCCGTTTCATTTCACTTTTCACCAATAATACCTGGATTGGATGACAGTCAGTCCCTTCTTTCCATTATGGACGAGATAAAAGAAACTGGAGCAGAATGCATTTATGCTTGTTTATATGGCATGAGTGGCAAATATAGAGATTCATTAATTGATGCATTTGACTTGGTAAAATCCGGACTCGGAAAGTATTTAGCAGAAGTTTATCCATTTAAAAATGAAAATGTGATACTTTCTCCTAAAGATGAAATTGGTTTAGAAATAATCAAACCTCTTGCAGAATATGCCAAACTAAGCAGAATTCTCTTTTGCTCGGCTCAGTTTCCTATGTTAGATACTGGCATAAGAGAAAGTGGAATTTTCAGTCAAAAACTACCAACTATCTCTGACTTGCTCCATATCCCAACTCCGTCGAGTAGTGGAGATTTATATTTTGTTGATATCAATAATTTCATCGAAAAACATCCTGCTGTTGACCTTAAATATAAAACAGCAATTAAAGAATATTGGGATTCAGGAGAGTTATTTAAGAATACGACATTCGTACCTGTGTATAATAATGGGATTGTGAGCCATTACAAAAAAACGGAAAAATTGGATATAAACACTAGAATTATGAGTTGCATTGAATAATTTATGAATATCAAATGAAAATAAAATGGAAAATAAAAATGTTGAAGATGTAATTTCAGATGTAATTACTCGTATCGTTATTGCAAAAACGGGAAAGCATATTGTTTTGGACCGACATGCATCAATAATTGACAATTATGGAATAGATTCTTTGGAAATGATTAATTGTTTAATGGAAATAGAGACTGCATTAAAATTGTCATCTGTAGAATATGGAGGAATGTCTCTTTCTTCCCTCCATAATATTGTTAGCCTTTCTGATTTTTACAAACAATTTTTTAAATAATAACAGTTATGAAAAACATATCAGAAAGTGTAGATATCATATCCAATATCATTCAAGTAGGTAAAGGAAATGGGAAATATGATGTACTTGTACCGATAAGCGGAGGAAAGGATGGTTTATGGATTCTTTCAGTTCTTGGAGAAATACCAGGAATCAAAATAGCAGCTTTACATATAGATAATTATTTTATCTCAAATAAAGCTAAGGAGAACATTTTAAAAGCAGCATCTTTTGTAGATTTTGATCTTATAGAATTAAGACCAATGTGGAGAATTGCACAAACTATTTACCGAGCTTTACTTATGAATATGGGAGAAATATGTATAGCTTGCGAAGGATTGATTAGTTCTTTACCAATAGAAGTAGCTTCACATATTGGAATTCCATATGTAGTATGGGGCCTTACACCCAGCCAATTAGCACAAAAAAGAATATTGAATGGTCGCGATACAATCAACTATGCGAAATATAATCGTATTCAAAAATATTACGAAGGGTTGATCTATTCATTATATCGAAAAACTTCTGAAGAAGAAAAAGCAAAGGAAGTGATTGACAACTTGTTCAGTTGTCAACTTTCTGAGAATAGTTTTTTCCCTGAATACATCTATCCTTTTCACTTTACCGGTTATGATGCAGAGATTGTAGAAAAAAATGTTTCCGAAAGGATTGAATGGAAACGTGCGATGGATGTAGGTGGAACTTCTTCAAATTGTTATATAAATCAATTGCATATCTATCTGAAAAATCGTTTACGTGGTAAAGATTTATATAAGCAAATGGTTGAGTCTAAGTTTGCTGCTGGTGAAGTCATTAAAGATGTAGCCGAATCTGCTCTCAATAGAGAAGTAAAAGCAAGTGTGTTGGATGACATATTACAAAAGTTAAATATATCCGTTTCAATCGACGAATTAGTAAAACAAATTGAATCTTTTAAAAAGGATATTCAATTGCAAATTGAATCTAATATCAGCAGATAAAATGATTTATGGACTATATAGATAAACAAATTATATTGGGTAATAGGATTATTAGATATTCCACATTGGGGGAATTACACGACAAATCAATAATTTTATTTATAGGTCATCTTGCTCATAATTCGAAGATTGTATGGAATCCTATGGCTACGAAATTAATGTCAGAAGGATATTCTTGTATAATGACTAACCTTGATGGCTGTGATTATATATCAATGATAGGTGCTGATATAAGTATTGAATTGTTGGCCAAAGATATATTAGAAATAATTAAAGCCGAAAATATTCCGCATATTGATATAGTCTGTTGGTGTGGAGGTATAAAAATAGCGCTTGAGTTATATGAACATAAAAAGGTATCTGTGAGAAGTATATTTGGTATTACCATTGATTACAATGAAAGTTCAGGCCCTTTTATAGATTTAATAAAAATGGCAGAACAAGTGTTAGATGAAAAGCCACATATGGAAAGTGCGATTATTGCTATAATAAGAAAAAAAACACTGCATGCTCTTGGTGGAGCAAATGACATAGAAGAGTTGTTTTTAAAGTTATATGATGTTGACTCAGCTCCTAAATTACGGCAATTTTTATTATTATCTCGTTTATTTAGGACAAGAGACAAAAGTTTAATCATGCGTAAGATTAATATTCCAGTAAGACTCTTGTATGGGAGCAATGATATTATGACCCCACTGCTGCAACAAGACATAGATATCTTTAATAGTAACAATAATATTTCATACAATGTTATTGATGGTGCTTCCCATTATCTTCCAATAGAATATCCTGAACGTGTGTCAAACGAAATATGGAATCATTTTAGCCTGTTGTATCACAAATCCACAAAAGAAAAGTTATCATGATATACGAAAAGTTAAAGTACTATGCTGAAAGCAAACCTAACCATATTGCTATCGTAGATAGTATTGGTGAAACCACTTATTTAGAAATATTTGAAAAAAGTATTGGATTGATGCATTGGTTTGCTAAGAATAATATAAAATCAGGAAGTCGAATTGTTGTCGCTGCGGCAAGAGGAAGAGAAACCGCTTTTGCTTTGTATGCAACACTTTTTTGTGGTGCTACTTATATTCCATTAGAATCTACGATCCCTCTTGATAGAAAACTGAAAATATTATCGAAAACAAATCCTGATGTTGTTATTATTAATCAAGAAGAATATGGAGAAGTTTCATCTGCAGGTTTTTTAGCACTTACTGTAGTTGCTGAAAAATTAGAAGAAATGGTGAATTTGACAGTAAATAAAGCTGCACAATGGGGATTAAATAATCCCAGTACTGCCAACATGGAAAATGATTACCCAGATTCACTCCTTGCATATATTATTTTTACTTCTGGTTCAACCGGTGAGCAAAAAGGTGTTTGCATTAAGCGGCACAGCATATTTAATTTTATAAAAAAATATTGTGTCGCTATGGGTTATGAAAATGGAATACGGATGTTAGGAGTAACGAGCTTGAGTGGTGATGGTTCAATGATACAACATCTATGTACCCATTATATGGGTGGCACATTATACACTCATAATTACAAATTACCAAGTGAACTCATTCGATTTATTGAAAAAAGTAAAATTACCGATATTGATTGTTCTGCAACTATAGTTAAAATAATGACAAGTAAGGTTAGTGGTATATCAAACGCAAATTTGTCAGATTTAAAAAGAGTATCTTATGGGGGAGACAATTTACCTCTTAGGTATATTAAAGAACTTAAAAAATATGTGCCTAATGTTGATATTTATAATGGTTATGGTCCCACTGAATGTACAGTATTAAGTAGTTTATATAAGGTCGAAAACACTCTTTTACAAAAATGTGACGATACTCCTGTGCCTATTGGCAGACCATTTGATGGAGTGGAATTTCTATTGGCAGACACTAATAATGATGAGCATAGTTCTGTTATTGAGGGAGAATTGTTAATTGGAGGGGAGCAAGTAATGGCTGGTTACTTAAATGATACCGAACTTACTTCTAATGTAACTGTTATAATAAATAATAAAAAATATTATCGTACTGGAGACGTTGTAGCTTTTTATGAAAATGGGCTGTATGTATTCAAACGAAGAAAAAATGAGATGATTAAAATTCGAGGTTATAGGATATTTCCGAGTGAAATTGAAAATGAAATTAGGAATTATGCAGGAGTAAAAGATTGTTATATTGTTAAAAGAGAAGAGAATGGTTTTGTAGAAACACTCAGAGCATATATTATTGAAAAAGATGAAGAAACTGTTAATATTGCAACCATGATACAGTTTCTTATAGGCAAGCTTCCCTCATATATGATTCCTAATAATATATGTGTTGTTGATAATGTTCCTATTAAACCAAATGGCAAAGTGGATCGACAGGCTTTGTCTGTTATGAAATAATGAAGATATAGAAATACTCTCTTTCTTCTGTCTATGATGTTTTAATTTAATTAGAAGTATAAACAATAACGATATGAATTACATAAGTTTTAAGAATGACATTAATCAATTTATAAGAGGTATATTTAATCTAAAGCATAAGGTGTATCTTGATCATAATGCCACAACTCCTATTAGTAGTCGAGTCCGTCGAAAAATGGATAATGCCATAAAACAAGACTATGGTAATCCGTCTTCTATCTATTACCTGGGACGTAGATCTTATAACATTATTGAGAATGCCCGCAAGCAAGTGGCGAATGCAATTAGCGCTAATTATCAGGATGTTATCTTTACTGGAAGTGCTACTGAAGCTAATAATGCTGTTATTAACTCTCTTAATAATTATTTCTTTCCCTTAAAGAAAAAAATTGTTTCTACACCAATAGAGCATTCATCAATTATTGGCACGCTGGATTTTCTAAAAACTAAAGGAATTGAAGTCTCGTACTGCCCCGTAGACCGAAAAGGTCGTGTGATCATTGATGAATTGGAAAAACTAGTCGATAAGAATACATTTTTGATATGTTGTATGATGGCTAATAATGAAATTGGGACTATTCAGGATATACCAGCTATAGTGGAAATAGCACGTCGGAATGACATCAAAGTTCTCACAGATTGTGTTCAAGCTCTTGGTAAAATTCCGATAGACGTAAGTTCAATGGGGGTTGATTATGCAACATTCTCTGCTCACAAAATATATGGACCTAAAGGTATTGGAGCTCTCTATATTCGGGAAGGAAGTCCGTTTTCACCTTTTATTCAAGGTGGTCAACAAGAAGGTGGTATGCGAGCTGGCACCGAAAATATTCATAACATTGTTGGATTTGGTGTTGCTTGCCAAGACATCGGAAAACTACTGTCACACATGCCACGAATACAAAATCTCAAGGATACTTTAATTTCATGGTTTCGTGAAATAAAAAAAGATATGATTGTAAATATGCCTGATGAATGCCTGCCAAATACGATTAATATCACATTTCCTGACATAGATAATACAGAATTATTATCTATACTTGACTCTAAGGGGATTTCGGTCTCAATAGGTTCTGCATGCAATTCCAAGCAAGGAAGCACATCGCATGTTTTGAAAGCGATTGGATTAACAAATAACGAAGCACAACAAACAATCCGCATTAGCCTTGGGCTTCACTCTTCCAAACAACAACTAAGATATGTGAAAGATGTATTTGCACAATATTTCGAAGGACGAATTCCTAATATTAACAGAATTGACCCCAACCAACTGACCGAATCTCTTTTGTTCAACGATGACTATTACATTTTAGATGTGCGTCCAGAACAGATGCGTAAAATGATTAATAGTCTTCCAAATTCCAATCAATTATCTATTTATTTATTGGACACTAATTTTCAACGACTTCCAAAGAATAAAGAAATAATAGTTGTATGTTTAGATGGAGGAATTGCTCTTGCAGCATCTTACATTATAAAGGCTAATGGGTTTAATA
This sequence comes from Bacteroidales bacterium, assembly GCA_031257735.1. Taxonomy (GTDB): domain Bacteria; phylum Bacteroidota; class Bacteroidia; order Bacteroidales; family WCHB1-69; genus JAIROC01. The sequence goes on from JAIROC010000579.1 coordinate 13,986, forward strand.
AAATCAGTATCCTATCTGGTGGTATTTTAGGATGGCAACAGCAGTATCCAGACCTTGTTAAGAAGTATGCTGATTACAACAATACGATATTAGAACCGGAATATTTAAGTTCTTAAAAAGAAACGGTAGAGTCTTTGTTATAACCTATCCGATAAAATCTTACATCAAAATCGTACTGTCACAACTTTTTTAAAATGAATGGGTAAGTTAGGAATAAATAATCATTAATCATTAATAAATGTATCTATAACGAATAGTGTGAGTACTCAAATTTGAGTTTCGCCGCAATAAAATAAAATCATGAAATTTGCAGTTTTATTATCCGGATGTGGGGTCTATGATGGTTCTGAAATACAGGAAGTTGTTTGTGTTTTACTCTCAATTAAGAGTAGAGGGCATGAATTCCAATGCTTTTCTGTAGATAAAAAACAATATCATGTTGTCAATCATCTTACAAAAGAAATTGTACTCGAAAAACGAAACTGTCTAATAGAGTCAGCTCGTATTTGTCGTGGTGAAATACTTGATGTTAGTAAATATCAAGCAGCAGATTTTGATGCTTTAATTATACCTGGAGGTTTTGGCGTTGCAAAAAACATTTTCACTTATGCAATAGATGGTGTTAATTGCAGTATTAGTGAAGAAATTGAAAGTTTAGTATTAAAAACATATTCGATAAAAAAGCCAATAGGAGCGATTTGTATATCACCGATACTATTAGCAAAGATTTTAAAAAAACAAGGAGTGTCTATAACAATAACCGTTGGAGAAGATAAAGATTTAATTGACACTATTGCAAGTATTGGAGCTAGACATAAAGATTGTCCTGTTAATAGCTATATATATGATGAGCAAAACAATATTGTTACATCTCCAGCCTATACTAGCGCAAAAAATGTATATGAAGTATATCAAAGTACAGAAGCATTGATTACAGGAATATTAAAGGTATATAATAGCTTTAGTAACAAATAATAACTTGCCGGGTAGGTAAGGGGAATTTCCCCCAAAACCTCCCACAGAACCAAACGTGAAAGTCTCCCTTCATTCGTCTTATCTTAACCGATTTCAATTTGAAGTAACAAGGAGTTATTCCTCGACACCAATGATAGAACAATTCCGGATTTTTCCCATAACATTTGATTAACCATTGCCAAGCACGTTTAATACTGCCCTTGAAGCGTTTATATCTTCTAATTGCCCATCGGACAATGGCTTGATTAACCCAACTTGCCGAATCATAAGATAGATTTGCCTAACGGTCAGCCTGTTACCTATTTTTTATTTCATTCATGGGGGACTACGGATTTTTTTTCATATCCGGATTTGAGCAGTGCGTCGTCTGTGAAGTCGGTGATGACGGGGATTTTCCTACTCTTTCTTTATCAAATGCTGCAATTCAGGGTCATCTTCTATTCGTTTTAATTCCTCTGCGACAATCTGTTTTACATCGGCTTTTATCTGATTGTAGTTGTTTTCGATAACCTGCTGCATCACGTCGTTTCCAGCGTCGTCCGTGAAGTCGGCGATGACGGGGATTTTTTTGTATGCCTTTGTCTCGGCGGCGACTTGGGCGTTATCAACGACAATCTCGGCGTGGAAAATCTTCTGTTCGATACGCTCGTCGAAGTTGTCCGACACTGAACCCACGAACAAGCCCTGCGTGAGATTGCTGATTTTGCTTGCCGGAATCAGGCTGTCCAACTGCGTGGAGATGGACGTGGATTTATCCTGCCGGTTAATCGTCATCGACTGCCGTTTCTGCAAAACCTTTCCGAAGCGTTCGGACAAGTTTTTAGCCGATTCTCCGACAACCTGACCGGAGAAGATATTCCCCACCGTGTTCATCACGACGGCGGCTTCCTTGTCGCCATAGTCGCGTTTTAACTGCGAAAAATCCTGAAACCCAAGACAGACAGCCACCTTGTTACTTCGGGCAGTGGCTATCAGATTATCCAGCCCACGAAAATAGATTGTCGGCAACTCGTCGATAATCACCGAAGATTTGAGTTGTCCTTTTTTGTTGATTAACTTCACGATACGGCTGTTATACAAGCCTAAAGCTGCCGAATAGATGTTTTGGCGGTCGGGATTGTTGCCGACGCAGAGAATTTTCGGCTCTGCGGGGTTGTTGATGTCGAGTGTAAAATCATTTCCGGTCATAACCCAATACAGTTGCGGGCTTATCATTCTGGACAACGGGATTTTAGCCGAAGCAATCTGCCCCATTAACTGATCGGCTGCGCCTCCTTCCCAAGCGTCCATAAAGGGAGATAAGTAGTTCTCCAACTGCGGATAAGAAGTAAGAATCGGGAAAATATCCTCGTATTTCCTGTTCAGAAACTCAATGGCATGTGGAAA
>JAIROC010000583.1 GCA_031257735.1 Bacteroidales bacterium
TTGGTAATGATTGTAGTGTTTGCGTTCGCTTTTAATAAAAGATAATGGAAACGATTGTTTGGGAGGGAATTGAAACGATGGGGGAAAATCCAGCATCCGTTGAAATGGATACAGGTAAAATAATACTCAATCGTGATGTTTTTCCCAAATACTCAAAATTCACAAGACAGTTTATATTAGAACACGAACGCGGGCATTACAAACTTTCAACGGATAGTGAAGAGGAAGCGGATACATACGCATTGAATAAACTCTATAAATCAACGAATAAGAGTTTGAAAAAGAGTATGAAAGCGATTACCGACTTTTTAGATGTAGATAATCCACGTGTTGTATCATTGTATAGAAAAGCGTTAATAATTGACAGTAAGTACAATAATAACAAAAAAGCAAAAGAAGAGTTAAAAAATTTAACAGGAGACAGTAATATGAGAAACAAATTATCATCAATGACGAGTCCGTTTATTAGAATGAATTTTGGCGGTATAAGTGGACGCCAACGCGCTGATGGAGAGACTATAGATGAACAGGAAACAGCGGATAACTTTTCGCAAGTTCCAGAAGCAAAAAAATATCGACGGAATAGCGTCGAAAAATATAATATTTTAGGATTTAGTATGTCTATTATGGAGATACTTTTTCTTATTTTCATCATTGTCTATTTGGTAAAAAATAAGTAAATGATACGTAAAAGACATACATAATCGAAAAAAAGTTAATTATGCCACAAAACAGAAAATCGCAGAAATTTCTTGTGATAAAAAAAATAAATAATGCTATAAATGCCGTACCGCAAGGATATTATTATGAACCAAATGGAGATAGTAATTATCAATTCTATGTCCCCGTTTCTTTGCTTACAAATGGATATGCAAAAATTGTTTGTTTAAAAGAAAATTTAAAGTTTTCTCCATATAGTATTAATGGTTATGATGCTGACTTGCCAGATGGACAATATTATATTTTTCAATCAAAAAATATTTATGAGGCAAATAATGGCGCGAGAAATTCTGATATTGGAATGGTATTTAAATATGGCGGAGGAAGTACAGATATTATTTTTACTTATTTTTATGATGTGCCTAATTTTTCCTATATGACTGTGGATGAATATGAAAAAAGAAAAAAAGGTATAAAAGATGATACGGGCGGTACGGGCGGAAATACAGGCGGAAATACGGGCGGAAATACAGGCGGCACAGGCGGAACAGGCAGCATAGTCGAAACAGACGATAAATCTGGTAATGTTGATAATAAGGAAGATGAAATAACAGAATTGTTGAAAAAGAATTGGTTAATATTATTAGTAGTATTTTTGTTATTTTATAAAATGAAATAAAAAAATGAAACAACAGACATTTACAAAAAAATTAAATGCGATAGGCTATGTCGAACGAAAAGGCGTTTTTGCCAAAAAAGGTAGTCCTATTCGTATACAGATAGTCGGAAATAAAGCGAAAGTTTGGAATGCAACAAATAACCTTATAGGTTATCCGACAGCGCGTTATATGAATTTTAACACTGATACTATTTATGCTATTGCAGCTCCTTCTTTTGGTAGTGGCGATGTGGCTTATGGTTATGCGGATGGAATAGATTATTCACAAGCTGGTCAAAATGATGGTAATCAAGAATGGGTAGGAATATTAAATAGTGGTGAAATTCCTGTTCAAAAATGGGGATATTTGGTTTCAGGATATATTTATCAAAATTTTCCTGGTACTGATAAAATAAAAATAAAAAATATATTATTTGGTTTTTATCTAACAAAAGACGAAGTTAATTCTGGAAGATTTTTTAAGGTTAATGTACCTGAAACGCCTGATGAACCTGAAACGCCTGATGTACCTGATTTACCAAATATGATTGGTGTAGGTGATGCACCTAATGTACCAAATATACCTGATGTACCTGAAAGGCTTGATTTACCTGATGCACCTAATTTACCATATATACCTGTTATACCAGGAAGCGGCAGCACGGGCGGCACAGGCGGCACAGGCGGCACAGGCGGCACGGGCGGCACGGGCGGCACAGGAGATAATACAGAAGGTACAGCAGAGACGAAAACTAATAAAATAACAGAATTGTTAAAAGAATATTGGTGGATATTGATTATTGTTTGTTTAATTATATTTAGTAAAAAATAAAAAAATTATGAAAAGGAAAAGAGGTTCAAAAATTTCATTTAGACATATAAATCATTGGTTACATGTTGCAGACAGGGGATATTATCAGGATGGCATGAAGTTTCTCATCCCCAAAAGCGACGTAGATAATGGCATTACAAAAATATTGTATAGTCAGGGATGGAATAAAATACCGGTTAAAGAAGTTGATGTAAATGGCGTTAGCGGTGTTCCTGATGGAAAATATTATATGATAGAAGAGGAGGCGACAGGCGTTATGGTTATTTATTCTTTAAAAGATAAAGAATTATTTAACCATTTTAGAAATGTTCCAAATTTCTACATGATGGTAAGCGGTGATTATGGTGGTACGTATGTAGACCCAAATGATACTTCAAAAATTGTAAAAATAGGAAACATTGTTGGTGAAAATAATGGTGAAATAACTGAATCTACGTTTGATGTATCAAAAGAACTGATTGGAACAAAAAAAGAAGCTACGAAGAATAATTCTAAAAACTATTTAATTTATATACTTATTGCTGTAGTAGTTGTTGTATTTATGTTTAAACGAAAATAACTTATAAAATGGCTATAAATACAAAAAAATCTGTAGAGATATTAAACTATTACAATAGCGCCTCCGAGAGTGAAAAAGAGTTGTTTAATCAATTCGTGGAACTTCTTGAGGAAGATGTGTATATTAATCACATGTCGTATATTGAAGCTGCCCAAAAACATGGATACTATCAGTCTGATATATTGGAAAATAGAACAAAAGCTATTAGCGCAAATAGTATTGCAGATTTCATTTTCAAAGCGGCATGGGAATTTTGGTATTATAGCGTATTAGAAGGTATTATTGAGAAAGAAATCAATAGATTTTCAGATGTGAATGATACAAAAAAACGTTTTTGGATGTTTTTAACAGTGTTTTTAATTATAATTGCAATAATAAAGTAATATGGGACAAAATAGAAAAAACAATACAGGTAAAAGTGTATTTTTACGGATAAATAACTATACAACTCCATCTGATATAGATTTGGTTAATTTTTACAAAGATTATAGTTATCACGAAAGGGGGGACACAGATGCAAATACTCGAATACACTCTAAAAGCGATGTTGATTATGATACATTTAAAGGTAATTTCACAAAAATAATAAAATCAAGCGAATATCCTGGTGATTTTTACGATAATTGGGGAAAAAGACAGGGATATTTAGCCTATCACGCTAAATGGCATGATAAAGTAAGACCAGGAATACAAGGACAGCGAGTTAGAGACAGATTATCAGAGTTTAAGGCTTTATATGATAAAATCCCTATTGAAAGAATAAAAGTAATTCTTGGCGAACAAGCAAAGAGAGATGCTGTTTTTGAAGGCTCATCGATAGGGCAAGGTGGTGGAACAGGTGGAACGGGTGATTTTTCTTCTATAAAGGAGATAAAGGACGATGATAAAGATAAAGATAAGGATAAGGATAAAACTGTGTCAGAATATATTGAGGAGTATTGGTGGATTGCTGGAATTGTTTTGGTTCTTATTATTGTAATGGCTATTAAAAAGTAAACTATGAGATATAAACAAAATAATTCAAATAAAGTATTTTTACGAATTAATAATGCTGCCAATTGGGGCAGAATTATTCTGGGAGTACTTACAGGCGGAGTGTCTGAAGTTGGTATCGGTATTGCGCAATCGTCGAAAGGCGTGAAAATGAGTGGAAAACAAGCAGACGACGACGACGCTGATGAAGATATGCCGGATCAGTATGTTGCTGATAATGCTGATAAGGATAAAGATAAGCCAGAAACGTCTTACACGAAATATATTGTGTTAGGCATATTGGTTATAGTGTTGATTATTATATTGGTTTTGAATAAAAAGAAAAAGTAATGAAAGTTAAAAAGAATAATAGTAAAAATGTTTTTTTACAAAAAAATGACGCGGTAAAAGGCACGTATAAATATTGGAAAGAAATGTTAGAATATCCTGTGTATCATTATGGTATGTCATACGAACAGGTGAAGAAACAATTTAATTATGGTAGTCGTAAACCATATTGGTTATCAACAAATTGGTGGAAAAAAAGATTTGATGCGGGCTATACTTATTGGGCTGAGAAACGCGCGGCAGACATGACAGCTGGAAATTATACACAGACTACACCACAGGGCGATACGCCAAAAAGTGTTAAAGACGAAGAAACTTTAAATATGATTATCTACGGATTAGTTGGAATAGTCGTGTTGATTATTGGAGTTATAATATACAAAAAGCTCAAAAAGAAATAAAAAATGAGTAATTATGTTTTTCGTAAAAAAAATCATTCTTTATCTGCAGCAATAATTGGACTTGTAAGTTCTGCAGTCAGCGCGGTAGGAAACATTACCCCCGGCGGTATGTCCATTCGCGCAACTACAAAAGACCATATTTACAATGTTTTATATAGTCCTGTATATTTGCAGGGAAAGACATTAGAGCAGGTTAAGAACGCTATGCCGAAAACATACAAAAACAATCCGTCTCTATTTCAGCGATATTATGATGAATTGAAAGCAATGAGAGAAGCGGACATGTCAATTGGCAAGCATCCGACACAGACATTTTTTACAACGAAAAACATAATAGCTTGTATTTTGGTTTTTTGTATTATTATTTTATTGATTATATTATTTAAAAAACAGAAATAAATGGTAACGGCAATAATAGCAATCATAGCAGTAGCGATTTCAATCGCAACAACCGCAACCACTCAAGGCATGAGTGCACGAGCAAGGAAAAAAGATTATTTGTGGACAATTTTAAGAACTCCTGTTTACGAACAAGGCTTAAGTTTGGAGAGTGTTAAATTGATGTACTTATCGGAATATCGTGCAAATCCTGACTTATTCAAAAGATATTACGATGAGTATATATCAATAAGAAATGCGGACATGGCAACAGGTGCGCATCCGTCGAGTAAAAAAAAAAGATTTTATTGTACAAGAAGTACATTATCATTGGTTTATTAATTTTAGTAGCAGTAATAATATATGAACAAAGTGAACAGAAAAAATAATGCAGATGGGAACAGTTCCCTGTTGGACAGTTTGACGGGCGGTAAAGAAATACCGTTTTCAATATCGTTAGATATGGTAACAGTGTCATATTTGGGAGTAATGGTGTTAGTAGTAGGCGTAATTTTGATTATAATTTCAAAAAAGATAATTAAATAATGGAAATTTTGCGATACAAAGACATGCAGTTGGATATACTAACTCGTTTAGATAAGTTAGTATCTGATTTGGGAAACGGTTCGTTTCCTCCTGATTTTTATGTGCCTATACGTTACGAAAATTTTAATTTGGATATTATCTATCGTTTAGAGAGTTTAATTTATTTGCTGACAAATATTTATGCAAGGAGAGAGGTATATGATGGATACTATTATATTGATACATATTCAAGAATGATATATATTGATTATAGAGGGGGTACGGATTTTATAATTGATATTAATGAAGATGTTTTAATAAACATGAGAGAAATAATGCACATAGCTATATATAATAATAGTGGTAATGATTTAACAGTATCGTTCCCAGCAACTATACAATATAGCGATGGCAATGATTATCTTGAAATAGGCTCTGATAGAGTAGGGGAGTTATCATTGCTTCCGTTCCCAATTGACAAAAGTGGAGGATTTCAATATTTAGTACGTGGAATACACGAATAATTAAAAATTAAAAATTATGGGTAAATATATACGGAAAGGGATTTTAGGGATAAAAACATTTACGGTAGCTCCTGCACGAACAGGAGATTATGAAGCTGTAGAATGGGTTAAGTTATCTGATGAACAGATTGAGTTTTCAGAAAAAAATCCAAATGCAAGTCATTCCGAAATATTGAAAATGCAAATGAATGTAGCTATTGAGCCTGTATTTGACTATGGTACATGGATTTCAATGTGTATAAGAGAGAAATACAGTATTGATGATGAAATTGCCATTTTGCGGCAACGAGAAGAAAAGCCAACAGAGTTTCAAGAATATTACGAATATTGTGAAAGTTGCAAATTAAGAGTAAAACAACGAAATTCAGAGAACAATGTTGTATAGACGTAGATTAATGTTAGCAAAAAAACTTGAGCCAGAGCCTTTGCCTGATTTATGGTTTCCTTTAACAACTGATACTGTTGATATTATCAGTGGCATGGTTGGAAATATAGTAGGTAATGTAAGTTTTAGTCAGGAGGGAGCATTTTTTGAAGGTGTGCGAAATAATTTTATTAGATATTTAAATTTTAATCTACTTAATCAGTATGAACCTTTTACGCTTGAATATGAATTAAGGAACATCAGTCCTGAACCGACGTGGGGACACAAAATGTCTGTAGAATTTGGTCTAAACAATGGTATGAATGGTATTTATATATATTCTACAAAATCATATTCAAACGCTGTATTAATTGCAAACAGTTATAATACAAATTTTCAATATAATTTAGGTTCAATTGACTTATCAGTTTTTAGAAAGGAAAAAATAATATGGAATGCAAATACTCAAAAATTTCTATTTAAATTAAATGGTAAATCAATAATTGCGTATGATGGCGGAGGTGGCTGGCCGGTTTCTTTAAAAGAAGGAATGTATTTTGGCGCTGCGAGCGATGGATGGGATTATCAAGTAGGATATTTACGAAATGTTAAAATTTGGTTAAATAAAATAGTAAATTAGAGAATTATGGATATAGTAACAATAATTGTATCGGCGATATCGGGTATAGTTGGAGCATCATTTCCGACAATCATTTTTTTTCGTGCAAGCAAACGAAAACAAAATGCAGAAGCCGAGAGCGTTGAAGTATCAAACGATAAAGAACGCATCGAAATATATCACAAAATGGTGAAAGACTTGGAAGAATTTGTATGTTATTTCAAAAGTTGCAAAGAAAGAATTAAATAAAATTAAAAATTAAAAATTGGAATGAGAAAGATAGTGTTTATATTCAGTTTGTTATGTTTTTGTGTGCTGGTTGGATGTACACCATCTCAACGTATTGCCCGCATCGCAGAAAAATATAATTTGAAACAATATGAAGAAATTATTTTTCGTGATACTATTATCGTAGAAGAGAAAATCTATTTGTTTGATACAAAAATAGATAGCGTTGGTAATTTTCATCAACAGTATAACGATAGCGAAGTTTTTGGATACATTCATGATAGCATAGTACATATTGAACTTATCACAAAAGCTGATACTGTCTACATTGAGAAAGCTGTTGAAATAGAAACAATTAAAGTAGAAAAGATAGAGAAAACAAAAATACCATTATGGTTTCTTTTATTTTTTGGCTGCACGGTAATATGTTTTTGGCTATTTTGGATATATAGGGATAAGAAAGGTGAATGAAAAAGACAAAAATAAGACAATTTGCAGTAGAAAACAAATTAGTATTTGCACTTTTGAGCATAAGTATAACATTTACAGTAGTAACAATCATAATTTTATACATCAGATTTAAGAAGATGAAAACAGCAACAGTCCCCTTAAAGGGCAAAGTAACAAGCAAATTCGGTAAAAGAATTGCTCCGACATCAGGAGCATCAACAGAACACAACGGCGTTGATATAGCGGCAACAGTCGGAACGAAAATAGTATGTCCGTTGGATGGAGTAGTGTCGGATATAAATACGCATAAAACAGGAGGTAAACAGCTTATTATTAAGCATGTAAACGGATATAAAACAGGATACGCACATTTGAGCGGCTACAATGTAGTAGTAGGAGAGAAAGTAAAACAAAATCAAGTGATTGCGTTTGTTGGAAACACGGGAGTATCTACGGGAGCGCATTTACATTTTACCGTAACCAATCCGCTTGGAATAAAAGTTAATCCGGAAGATTACTTCAATTTTGAAAATTAAAAATTGTTATGGATTATAAGGAGCAATATATCAGCGCTATGTGGGGAGCAATTCAAGAAACGGACTTGAAAGGTTCGTTTCCGTCTGTTGTGATTGCGCAAGGAGCTGTAGAAAGTAATTGGGGACGCTCTGACTTATCAACAAAATATAACAATTACTTTGGAATTAAGAAAGGAAGCGATTGGACAGGTAAAGTTGTCAATATGCAAACAGGAGAGGTCTATGATGGTCAAACTGTGTCTGTTAGTTCATATTTTCGAGTTTACAATAACATAGAACAGTCATTGAGAGACAGAATATCGTTATTGGAAAAGCATTATACAAAAGCTTTATCCTCAACAACTCCCGAGGCTCAAATAGCTGCTCTGTCCGGGTATGCAACCGCACCCAATTATTACAATACGGTAATATCTATCATAGATGATAACAATTTAAGAAATTTTGATAATATAAAATACATGAAAGCAAATACAACCTATTCAATATTTTTAGCGCTGGGTATCGCTGTAGTAGCCTTATCAGCCTACAAACTGTTTAAAAAGTAATTAAAAATTAAAAATTATATAAACATTTAAAATTAAAAACAAATGGCAAAAAGGACAAAAAAAGAACTGAGTCAAATGGGTAAAAAAATTACCGCAGAAGCAAAACGTATTAGAAAAGCACACCCGTCGATGAAATGGCAAACAGCTATGAAACAAGCAGGTAAGAATTTACGTGGAAAACTTTAATCGTATGAAAGCAAAGTCAAAAGTTAAACAATTAAAGTTAAGGTTTGACAAAAGAGGAGAGAACTCGACGCGTGCGAGTTCTCTTTTGTCGAAATCAAAAGAGGAGTGGACAAAACTGTTTGAACAGGAAGTCAAAAGAGAAAAAGAAAAAAAGAATCCCAAAATGCCGTCTGCCGCAAAACGCGCAAGTCGTCGCTATAAATCAAAGCGTTTGACTTGGGGACAGGCATTGAAAAAAGCTAACAAAATAAACAAGAAAAAAAAGGCACGATAATTGTTGTAAACATAATAGAAATAAATGTGATACAACATGCAATAAGTTAAATTTTTTTTAAGTTATATCGTGGAAAAAGTGTACCTTTGCAGAACTTAAAAAAGATGATAGTTACATTTGAGAAAAAGTATTTAGAGGAGTTATGGAAGTTTGGAAAGACATTAAGAGTAAACAATAAATATAGAGTTGAATTTATTGTAAAAAAAGACTTTCCAAGTATAACTATCTGTAATATAACAGAATTGTCAAACCATTATAAAAAATAGACATGAAAGAAATGAGATGCTCAAGAAACATACACCCTGGCGGGATGATAAAGGAAGAGATAGAATATCGTAAGCTATCCAAAAGAGAGTTATCAAAGAAAATGGATATTTCATATAAGTTATTCACTGATATACTGAATGAAAAGAAACCATTGACAGAAGATATAGCCGTAAAATTAGAGAAAGTTTTAGGCATACCAGCCTATTTTTATATGAGTATACAAGTAGATTATAATATTCGGGCATTAGAAGAAAATAAAAAACATGTGAAATTGCTTGAAAAGTTACGTAATTTGGGAAAAAATGTAGCTTTGTGATGGAAGAATTTAGATGTTCAAGGAACATACACCCAGGAGAGGTTATGGAAAGAGAAAGAAAGTATTTAAAAATTAGCAAGATAGAATTATCTAAAGAACTTGGAATATCTTATAAATCATTATGTAATATATTGAATGAAAAACAATCGGTTACATCAGATATTGCATTACAATTTGAAGCTATTACCGGATTTTCAGCTAATACGTTAATGAAATTTCAGATTAATTACGATATTCGGGCGTTGAAAGAAAAAAAACAGCACGTAAAGTTGCTGGAAAAGTTGCGGACATTAAGAAAGTCAGTATCATTGTAGATAAAAGAAAAAATGAAAAATATTATTAGCAGTAAAAATTTTGGGTATTATCCAACCCATCCGGGAGGAATTTTAAAAGACGAATTAAAATGTAGAAAAATCAAGGATATTGATTTTTCCAAACAAATCGAAATTGATTATTCAGTATTGAAAAATATACTAAATAAAAAATCTCCGATAACGGCAGAAATAGCTATATTAATAGAAACGGTATTAAATATAGATGCAACAATTTGGATAAATCTACAATCAAGATATGATTTGCAAATTGCAACGAAAAGTAAAAGATTAATCAATAAGGTAGAAAAAATCCGAAAAAAGGTCAAAGAAAGAGAGTTATCAAATAATTAAAATAAATAAAAATGTCGAATATAAAAGAGAGAAAAAGTAGTGAAAGTGAAAAAAGTATTTTCAATAAGAAAGTAAAAGCTATCGAAAAAGGGAATTATACGCCCAAAGAAAGACAACAGGCATTACGAGAATTGTATTATACTGAAGCCATTAGGTACATGGAAAATGCAAAAAAGTTATTGGTGGATGTACCCATTGATAACGGACATTATTTAGACACAAAATATGTTCGTTCAGCCTGCGGGATTGCGTACAGCGGAGTGTTAGTGGCTTTGGATGGTTATTCCAGAATAATAAATTATCAGTCAAAAAGTAAAAAACCGAGAGAAAGAAAATCTATTGAATATTATCAAGGAATGCTAAGTCAAATAAATGGTAAAATTTTTATGGATTTAAATTCAGCATATAATCATTTGCATTTATTGGGATATTATGATGGAGAAACAAGCATTAAAACAACAAAAATAGGCTTTGAATTAGCGTATAAAATAATCAATGTAGTAAAACCAATTAAAAATTAAAATAGTGATATATGGATTATGACACAAGAAGAATTAAACAGAATAAAAGAGCTTCATTCAAAGATAAAAGATAAAACAATTACACAAAAAGAAAAAGATGAATTTGTTGAAATCTTTTATAATAATAACGAAATCAATGATATAGCATATAACGCCTATAAAGAAAAAAAATTTGCAGACTCAGTTATTCGAACTTGCATTACAATTGGAGGTATTATTCTTACAGATATTCTATTAAACAAAATTATAGAAAACAATAATAAATAATGTGTCATTTATTTTCTATAGCCTCTCTTATTAGAATGCCGGCAAAAATAATTCCACCAAGAGTAATACAAGTTCTGATTATTGCATCAACAAATTCATTTTTTCTATAGGATTTGTATGATTTTTCAGACAATACATTATTCCGATAAAAAATTTCAACAAACTCATCTTTTTCTATTTGTGTGATTGTTTTATTTTCGATTTTGTTATAAAGTTCTCTTATTCTGTTTAATTCTGTTTGTGTCATTTTAGTTATTTGTCTATCACGGGTGTAACGGTGATAAATACGGCACATATTGCCATCATTCCGACGAATATACTTATTATTATTACATAATCCATACCACTATTTTATTTGAAAATTGAAAATACTTTTTTATTGTTTTTTTCTTTATAATATTATATATAGTCAAGAAATATCACTTTATCCTTATCTATCTGATAAATTTTGTAATGTTTTAAATCAACTATGTAAATAAAATTTTTCTCTATAGCATTTGTGATATAACTCATTGAGATAAATAGTTTTTTCTTATTTCTTGTGTAAGCAAGAATAGTAAAATTACGTTTGTCAGTTCTTTGTTTGTTTGGTATTTTTGGAACTAACGGATTTCTTCTCAATACCTGAACTGCGTAGTGTGCATTATCATTCAACTTTTGGGAATATTTTTCTGTTGGAGTTTTTATTTCCAATAAACGGATTGCATCTAAAAAGTTCTTATAATATTTTTTAACTGCAACAATATTTTTTACATGTTTTTTTAATGATTTGAATTTCATTTTGATACTTTTTTTATTTCTTTTATTTTTTTCTAACGCAGAAAAAAAAAATTATTGTACGGATGATTTCAATTCTTTTATTTATTTAATTCAAACATTATATTATAGCATTGCTTTTCCTTTAAATCAACAATATAGTGGTGTGCAGGTATTTGAGAATTTCTCATAAGATATTGACTTGTTTCAAAAAAATTATTATCGAATACTAAAAAATAGAACATTCTTTTTTTTCGATTGCCGTAGCAATAAAATACACGACTGTCTTTCGATTTTTGTGTTGATTTTATTATGATGTCAGCGTTTTTTAGTAGCGTTTCAGCAGCTATTATTTTATCTCTTGTTTTAGGACTGTATTCCCCTATATGTTTGGGTATCATTATCCCTGTGTTACTTTTATTGAAGTTAAAATTGATAGTAACACGGTTAATGTCAATGAATGATTTTATTATTGAAAACATTTTCTATTTATTTTTTTTATAATTTATTGTATATCAGTTTATTTTTTATCTAATATGGATAGTAGCTTATTTATTTGGGCGTCTTTTTCTTTTATTTGGGCGTCTTTTTCTTTTATTTGGGCGTCTTTTTCTTTTATTCTTTCTTCTAATATATCTATTTGTGCACGCAAAACGTCCGGACTATCACTGTAATAATGTCGGTTGTCAATGTTAGCATGATTAAGATTATTTCCAAATATACTATTGTCTCCAATAGATATATTTTTCTGTGTATCATCAAGAAAAAACGAAATGTTTTTGTTTAGTTTTTCGGATAATTCTAACAGAAAAGACACTTTTATATCATCAGCAGATAGCTTTTGTTGTAAGTTTTGTTCCGATATGTTAAGTAATCTTGCTACTTCTCTGAGCGAAATTTCGCACAACTTTAATTTTTCTCTTAATTTTTTTCCGTTCATTGTCAATTAGTTAAATAAAAATCGTATTTGATTGAACAAATTTATTTGCATTTTTGTTTATCAGATAAATATTTTTGTGTACTTTTGCAAAAATTTTTCGTTGTAAAGATACTCAAAAAAAGAATATAAAATGAAGGTAAAAATAATAAGAGGGATGAACAAAGCATTATCACAAAAATTTGGATGTGGTATACAGACAGTTAGCCTTGCATTAGGCGGTAGATTAAATAGTAATTTGGCAAAAGAAATCAGATATGAAGCTGTACGGATGGGAGGTGATGCTATCTACGAAAAGATGGATAACAAAAGAGAAATAAAAAAAATAATAAAGAAGAAATAAAATGAAGATAAAAGTGAAAGAAAGCAATGTAAAAAGTGTCAATAAATTCTCAGAAGAATTTGTTGAGAAAGCATGCAAAAATGCAATAGATATGTGCAAAGTAGCTAAAAAAGTGAAAGTTGGTAGCATATATTATGATGATGTAAATTTAGAAATCATAAAGGGGGAAAATAAGTACACAACAAGTATATTATTATTGAGCAAATATGATTTTGTTATTGCTCAAGGGATTATACTGAGTGATGGAAGCGTGTATTTTGTAGGTATGTGTTATTCAGAAGACGTTAAATTTATAAACTAAAAAAAAATAAAAATGAAGATGCTAATAACAGAGGAAGAATTAATAAAATGCCTAAAGGATGTAGATAGAAAGCTCTACAGTATAAACCGAAATACCGATGTGTATGCGGCTATAGTATATGAGCTTGAAACACAATATAATTTTTTAGATTGTAAAGAACTTTTAGAATATTATTTTGGTGATGTAGTATATGAACGTCCAGCAGTGAAATGTTTTGATTATTTGTTTGGTTTTGAGAGTGATAGAATATTAGAAGAGCGCAAAGAACTTGTTGATTTTCTGATAAAAAGTTTGGAAAAAAGAATTGAAGAATGTGAAAGAGCATTAATAAAAAGGAGAAAAGTATGATAAGTGATGAAACGAAATTGAGAGTTCTAAATGATATGTTAGAACATTTACACGAAAATAAAGAAAAAGGAATTGAAATTACTTTATGTTGCCTGTTCGGAATACATTTTATAGAAAGTCCTTTGATACTGAATTTCAAAGACTTTACACGTAAAAACGTGATGAAAGTAACAGGAGTAGAGCCGGGACAATGGTATTGGTGGAAAATGCGTCCGTTCGATTATGCAAACAGGATAAAATTTTTGGAATGGATGATAAAAAGAATACAAGAAGGAAAGGAGGGGAGTGATGATGAGTGATAAAGAAAAAATTATTGTTCTCGAAAAGATATTAATGACTTTAAAGGAAAATAAAGAGTTGAATAAGGATTATTCATTGTGTTCTTTGTTCAATGAATATTCTGAAAAACTTAATATTAGATTGAATTTCAAAGACTTTAAATGGGAAAACGTAAAAAAGGTAACGGGAGAACACCCGGGATTTGCTTATTGGTGGAGTGTGATACCATTTGATTATGATAATCGAATAAAATTTATCTCATGGATGATAGAGAGAATAAAAACGGGGAAGGAGGGTATTGATGAATAAAAAAAGCGGATTGGAGAGATACCAAAAAAGGAGGAAAAAATATATCTCGAAAATGAAAAAGCAAATAGAAAAGGACTATATAAAGTTAGCAAAGAAACATTGTTCTAAGGGCTTTATAATCAGTTCATTGCAAATGAAATACAGGAATGGGAACGGATTACCGTACAGTAATGTAACAATATATAATTATTTGGATTTGAAAAGTATACGTAAAAAGTTAAGCGGCTCTGCTGGGGAGCAACCGTGGATGTGATGCGAAAGCACGGCAGGGGCGGAAAATTATTTTCTTTCCCCCCTGTCTTTTTTTCAGAAGAGATGCGGAAAGAACTCCGACCGTTTACGCTTCACAGAAAAAACCCATAAACAGGAACTAAAATTTAAAGATGATGTTTAATATATTTTATAATGAAATGAACGGAGAAATTTCCGTTGAGTTTAGTAAGAAAGAGAAAAAAGTTTACAAGATTGGCGATGTAAACAGTGTAAATTTACAATGTAAACATGTCATAATGAATTATTTATCAACAACGATAAAAAAGATGTGCGATGAACGTATGCGTGCATTGAGTTATGTTTACAATGTAGATGTTGAAGATTTACGATTTTTCGAGAGAGTGTTATCAGCAATAGATATGCAGTTAGAACAACCGACATTCAAGAGTTATCTTTTTAATGTGATAACAAAGATGTACGAACATGCACCATCGATGCGAAGTCGCTATCATGAGAATTATATTTTTCGTATGAAGGAAATAGAGAGAGTATTTAATCAGTATGTAAAAACGGATAAGTATTATAGATTGCGGGATTGTGTTCAACTGAGATTTTCATTAATGTAGAAGAAGGAATAAGTAAAAAATATATTAATAGTGGAGATTTTAACGGAGTGTAATACTCCGTAGCGAACCCTTCATCTATACGACGGGAGAAAATGGAGTAAAGTAGAGTTAAATCATTAAAATACAAGATAGTTATGGAAAGTGAAGATAATGTAAAATCGCATAATGGATTGAGATGTAAAAAGCTAATATTTTTGAAGAAAAAGAATGTGTTATTGAAAAGTAAGATAGCGAAGAAAATTAAGAAGATAGAACAGACTGAATTTGAGAGAGATGTGATGAAGTCGTATATAAAATGTTTGGGAAACTGTTCAAGTGTATCAATGTTTGGCGTCAGCAATGGGAATATAAGATTGATAACGCCTTTGACTTGCGACCACAAATTATGTCATATATGTAATTGGGTACGACAGAAAAAAATCCGTCGAAAATACAACGTTTGGTTTGGTAGTAATAGAACGTTAAACAAAATAGAGAAAGACGGCAATGTAAAGCATGTAACGAATGCAAATATGTCGAAATACGCTGGGTGGGAGTTAGTTGATAATGCAGTAGAGTACGATTTGATGCACTTAACCTTGACAGTTCCACACACGGAGAACGGCTGGAGAGGTAAAAAGGTATATTTCAGTGAAATAATGTCAGCATATAACGTGATGAGAAAGTATGATGATTGGTTGAAGTTTGTGTATGGCGGAGAATTTGGCGTTGAAACGACGAAAAATAAAGCAGGATTTCATACACACATTCATTCGTTGCTTTTTGTTCGGAAAGGATTGCAGAACAGAAACAGGCTTCATTTAGAGATTTTGCGTATATGGAATCACTTAACGGTTGATGATAGTAGTCTCCGTACCTCCTTTGACGAAAACATGAAAAAAGCGATAAAAAGGGGGAATAAGCTAATAACCGATAACTATTTGAAAAAGCTAAATCCGAGAGGAGCAACAATGATTGGATTGGAGTGTATATATACGCTCGAAAACGGCATAAAAAGGCGTTCTGTAAATTGGAACGATGAGTCAATGTTAAAGGCAGTGATGGAAACAATATCTTATCATTTTGCACCAAAGCTGTTTGAAGATAAGGAGGGTAATTTTAATGTAAACAGAATAATAGAGATGTTGCCAGCAGTTTACAAGAAAAGTTTGTACCGTAAATTTGGTTGTTTACATGGAGAAAAATCGCTGAATGTCAGAGATGATAGCCTATTGGAAGATTATATTGAAACATCAGAGGCTTTTGATGAAGAAACAGGCGAGGTATTTGAAACGGAATATTTTGCAACAAGTCCTTTAAATATGTATGTGAAAGGAAATGAAAATAAGATACATGTATATAAAAATTCCAATATACATTATATACGCGGAGTTAATGGACGAGAAGCCGTTAATAATCTGATAAATATGAAGATAAATAATAAAATATAAAATAATAAAATAATAAAATAATAAAATAATAAAGCAATGGCAAAAATAACAATGTTAGGCACTTTGGGTGCGGATGCAAAATTGAATCAGGTAAATCCTGATAGGAATGTAATTAATTTCTCAATATGTGAGAATGTAGCGTACAAAAAAGGGAATGAAATAATTCGTATAGCGCAGTGGTTCAATGTATCGTATTTTTCAAACTCTGAAAAGTTAGTGAAGTACTTACTGAAAGGTAAAAAAGTGTTTGTTTCCGGAACGCTTAAGTTCAGTGAGTACAAAAATGAAGTGTCAGGGATTACAATAAAAACGAATGAAATAATCGCCGATACAGTCGAACCCGCTACATGGGAAACGGAAGAAAGTGTAAATGTTCAGGAAGTTCCTGAAAAAGAGAAAATTGATGATTTACCATTTTAAAATACTTAAACTATAGAAAAATGGATAAGAAAGTAAGGGCAAACATTCCGACAAAGGAGTTTATTGTTGTTTTTAATTATAAAAGCCGTATGGTATATATAGTAAATAGTACGAAAGACAAAAATTATATCATTGGGGATTGTTTGCCTGCTAACTTTCGAGAGACAGAAATATTTATAAAAAATTTCTACAAAAAAGGGATAAAAGAGTGTAGATTTCGAGAGTATATAGTACATGATAAACTGTTTCACGGAACTGCAAAGTACAAGAAAACATACGAAACATTGGAATTGGATAAATATCAATATTATAAGTGTTTGGAAGTAATTAGAAGCGTGAACGGATGCAATAGTATATCCGACGCATTCAACTACATTTGTGAACTTGCCTGTTTCGACGAAAAAGCACGTGATAAACAAATAACAAGTGAAATGAAAAAATATATCTCAAAAGCATTCAAAGAGTTTATAAAAGACCTCTCTAAAAAAATAGAAAAAGATGATTAAAAAAAATATTCAAATCGTTGAACAACACAATCTTTCAATAATTACATTACATAACTGATACAAAACCAATATAATACATTGAATTTTGTTAAAATAATCAAGCACCCAAAAATGATTTTTAAATCTTTAGTAAAATATAATCACTTGATATAAAATATTTTAAACGGTTTTTCCTATAATTTACGTTATGTTAAGTAGAGTATACAACAAACAACTTATTAGACATTTACAGAACTTCCATAAATTTATCTTTATATCTTCCCTGCGCTACCTAAAACATT
Organism: Bacteroidales bacterium; assembly: GCA_031257735.1. GTDB lineage: Bacteria > Bacteroidota > Bacteroidia > Bacteroidales > WCHB1-69 > JAIROC01. The sequence continues at coordinate 17,845 of JAIROC010000583.1, forward strand.
AATGATTTTATGTTTGTACAATTCTTTTAATTTATCGCGTGCAGGTCCAAGATATTTACGAGGATCAAATTCTTCAGCTTGTTCATATAACACTTTACGAACTGCTGCTGTCATTGCTAATCTACCGTCTGAATCAATATTGATTTTACATACCGCTGATTCTGCCGCTTTACGAAGTTGATTTTCTGGTATTCCTGCTGCATTTTCTAATTTGCCACCGTATTTATTAATCTCTGATACAATATCCTGTGGTACAGATGAAGCGCCATGTAATACAATGGGAAATCCCGGAATACGTTTTTCTATTTCCTCCAAAATATCAAATCGCAATGGAGGAATTGCTTCTCCCTGTTTTACTTTGAATTTGAATGCTCCATGTGAAGTTCCGATTGAGATTGCTAATGAATCTACACCCGTTCGCTCAACAAAATCTTCAACTTCTTCGGGTCTTGTATAAGTATGATGTTTTGCAGATACTTCATCTTCAATTCCTGCTAATACTCCCAATTCTCCTTCTACTGTAACATCATATTTATGAGCATATTCAACGACTTGACGAGTTAATTTGATATTTTCCTCATACGAATGATGTGAACCATCAATCATAACAGATGAAAATCCTGTCTCAACACACGATTTACATAATTCAAACGTATCTCCATGATCCAAATGTAATACAATCGGAATATCACACCCCAATTCGTGTGCATATTCTACAGTCCCCTTGGCTAAATTTTTTAGCAATGTTTGATTTGCATATTTTCTTGCACCATTTGACACTTGTAATATAACAGGTGACTTTGTTTCTACAGACGCTATAATAATAGCCTGTAATTGTTCTAAGTTATTAAAATTAAACGCAGGAATTGCATATTTTCCTGACATTGCTTTTTTGAAAATCTCTCGTGAATTGACTAATCCTATTTTTTGATAATGTAACATAACTTTGTTATTATTTTTTGTCGTACAAAGGTATAACTATTTTTTGAATGAAATCCTGTCTAATGAAAAAAACTACAAATAAATATCCCGCTCTCCTAAATCAATCTTATCCAAATTACTGATAATTGTTTCTTTCAATTGTTTTTTATTAACTTCTTCCAATAACTTCTTGATCAATCTAAATCCTTTTTCGCGAGTTTTTGGCAAAGCAAAATCCAAAAGATATTCTCTAAAAGTAAATAAGGCATTTGGCATACAGTATTGTTTTATTAACCCGGGTTTTGCCAAATCCATAAAGTCATTCCCTACCCTACCTTTACGATAACATCCTGTACAAAATGAAGGAATATAGCCACCATCAATCATATCAGAAATTACTTCATCCAATGAACGATGGTCTCCCAACGAAAATTGACTTCCTGATGCTTCCGCTTCATTGTAAGCGCCCGGATTTGTCCGTGAACCTGCAGAAACTTGACTTACCCCATAATTAATCAATTCATTACGGATTAAATCATTTTCACGAGTACTTAAAATAATACCTGTATAAGGCATCGCTATACGAATAATAGCAATTATTTTCTTAAAATCATCGTCCGAAACAGGATTGGGTACATATTTACTCAAATCAGAACCTGCAGCAGGTTCAATACGTGGTACACTTACCGTATGTGGTCCGCATCCAAAAACAGTTTCCAAATGTCTTGCATGTTCCATCAAAGCAAGTACCTCAAACCTATAGTCAACCAACCCAAACAATACGCCTAATCCAACATCGTCAATGCCTGCTTCCATTGCTCTGTCCATGACCAAAAGACGGTTCTCATAATTCCCTTTTGGCGTATTACCCGGATGATATTCAGAATATGCCACAGGATCGTATGTCTCTTGAAAACATACATAAGTCCCGATTTTTTCTTCTTTTAACCTTCTAAAATCATCAATAGACATCGGCGCCAATTCCACATTGATACGACGAACATAATTTTTGTCTTCCTTTACGGAATAAGTTGTTTGTATTGCTTCACATATATAATTTATATCATTACGAGGCGTTTCTCCACATATCAATAATAAACGTTTGTGACCTTCTTTCAGTAAAATTCTTGTTTCCTGCGCTATTTCTTCCATAGTGAGAATTTTGCGTTTCAGTGTTTTATTAGCGCTACGGAAAGCACAATACAAACAGTTATTAACACACACATTCCCTGTGTAAACAGGTGCAAATAACACTAAACGTTTTCCGTATATTTCTTCTTTTACATATTTTGCCACCTCCATAATTTTATGGATATGTTCTACATCTTTCACACTTAAAAGATGTGCAACGTCTTTCAAAGAAAGACCTTTCAACTTACGTGCTTTATTCAATATTTTGTTTAATTCAGCATCCGTAATAACCGTATTTTCAATTAGATTGTATATTTTATTTCTATCAATAAAATTTGAGAATTTCTGTTGTAACATCACATACCTCCCTACTCTACTTTGATTAAAATTAATTTTACTTTCAATCCTTTTAAGCGACCTAATTTTCCCGTAAGAGTATTAATCGTATCTGCTTCACCTTTTACAACTAAGGAAATAACAAATAAGTCATCTTCCCGCAAAGGAATCCCTTGTCTTGCCACAATAATATCGGCAAAACTACTTAACAAGTTATTGACATCTGCAACAACATTTCTATTGATAATTAAAATACTTATTGTTCCTATTTTCTTCTCCATTAGTATATTACTTTTGAATCAGGGGTAAAATACTCTTCGAAAGCGATTAAATCCCTATCTCAGATTTCACGATGCAAAGATAACATTAATTTTTTAATTACATACAAACGAATAAAAATTTTTAGAACCTATCTCCCAAAACGCCGTCATTGTAAAGGGCTGAAAGCCCGAAATCAATAGCACAGGGCAACGCCCTGTGTAACGTAAACGCCTAAAAACTAAGCCCTGAAAGGGCATAATCAATTATATAAATTATGACCCGTAAGAGCAGCGCAGCTAATTATGACCCAGAGAGCAGCGGAGCTAATCCCCTACCCTAAAACGCGTTGTCGGAGGATTGCGGGGAATATAAAATAAATGCAGGCATAGCCTGCTTGGATAGAGCGAACGAGGTAGAACCTCGTCCGAACGAGGGTATCTTGCTTAATAAAGAAAAAGAAAATGTCCTTTAATACCATTTTGAACGTTTTCTGTCCAACTTTGAACATCCTAAAAAGAAGTCTGACTATCTTAAACGACTTTTGGATTTTTAAAAATCAATCTATAGATACAATAAATTATTTCAGGTCGTCCCAAATTGAATTTGGGTCGTCAATAAGTGGAACTAAGTCGCCC